>JALZAE010000076.1 GCA_030948535.1 Gemmatimonadota bacterium
GCCGGCCGTTTCGTATCATTTAGTACAAACTAACACTGGTGATTGACTGTACGTGAAGCACCCTTCATGTTGAGCAACACTTGTTCCGGCAAGGCAACATGGACAATGCAACGTCTGACGTCGAGGCTCGGTTCTCACACGCCGGGCGATTGGTTCGAGAAGCCATAAGCCGTCATCGGGGAACGGACAGCAGCAGCGTGCGCCTCGACGAGGAAAATTATGCCGTCGAAGTGCGCTTGATTGACGGCACTTGGCTCCGTCATCCGTTGAGCGAATCGCAGCTGCAGCACATGCCGCCGTCGGCCATCGCGCGCGCGGTGCTGGATCGTTGGGTCGCGGCGCAGAGCCGAGTGCGCTGACGCCCTCACTTCAGAACACGGTCCCGGTAGATCGCGTAGTGCACCGCGAACCGGTCTCCAGGATTTGAGCGCCGCGATGAGTCGCCGCCGTAGCCCCCGCCGATCCAGCCTTTCAGCTCCGGCACGTACCATTCGATGATCCCACCGAAGTGCGTCCAGCGCTCGTCGAGATTCGTCGCGTTGCCGTGCTTCGACCATACTCCCGCCACCTCCGCCGATGCGTTGAGGCGCGGGTTGGCGAACAAAACCGCGCGTGCGCCGGCTACCTGACGGCTCGTCTCTCCACGAAGCGAATCCGCGCGCGCCCAGATCGCGTTGCCCGCGATGGTGACCTGTCCAAAAGTCGAAATCGGTAGCGAGAAGGCGCTCCACACCCCGGCGCGGTTTTGCTGTAGACTATCGCGACTAGTGGCTGCGGCACCCTTGGCCCGCACGCTGCCCGCAAAGCCAACATCGAGCTTGAGTGCGTTCCAGTGCGACGCCGCGTACTCGTCGCGCAGGGGGACGAGCGCCGCCGATGCGCGAACCGCGCGCGCGTCCAGTGAGTCACGGTTCGGGGGGAATGGCGGTGGGCCCTGTGCGATGAGGGCTTTGTTGTATGCCCGAGAGAGTGACTCCAGGAAGGCTGGATCGCCGCGCGCGTCGCCGTTGTCGATCAGCGGAATGCGCACACCAGCCGCGGCGATGATATCCGACGTTCCATCGATTGCGGTCGCGGTACCGGCGGAGAGGATCGTGCGAAACATCGCGCGCTTGACCCAGCTCGAATTGTAGTCGTCGAGGTCGCCGACTGACGCGACGAATGGACGGGTATCGACCGCGACGCCGGCGCGCAACTTCAGACCATCGTGAAACGCTTTGAAGTTGTACTGAAAATCTTTCGGGGTCGCGATGTTCGCGACTTCCGTCGGTTGATTGGGCAGCAGCGCGAAGGCCGGAGAGGTCGGAATACCGTAGTACACGGGCGCCAACAGTCCTGACAGCGCCGTGCGCCTCGAGCTATCGGTGGGGCTCTGTCCGAGCGCGACCGATGGCAGGAGAAGGGCGAAGGTGAAGGCCACAATGCGGCGCATCATTTCTTCACCTTGATCGTGAAGGGGTAGGAAAAGCGAATGTCATCCTTGCCGATCTGACCGCTTCCATTGTCCGCCGGCACCTCACGTTTCAAGTCCTTCCCGTCTTGGTGCACCGTCACGAACACGCGATAGGGCGTCGGCGGGTCATCGCCGGTCTCCAGCACCGCGCCTTCGATCAAGAAGCTGTTGGTCTTGATGTCCGCGATCTTGCCGAGCTCCACGGTGTTCACCTTCGGCGTGAACTCACCGATGGGCTCATCTCCGATTGGGGTGCCCGCCGAATCGAAGCGCCAAACTACGCCGGTGAGCGGATGCGGAAATTCCGGCGAGGTGATGTCGACGGTGAGCAAACCACCGCTCGCGGACGCGACGATGATGGTGACGGCCATCTCTTTCGGCCCCTTTCGTGTGAGGTCTGTGCCGCGACGCAAATCCGGCTCGAGTCCGAACGACGGAGGATGTGCGCCTCTGGCCGAATGAGCAATCGTTTCTGAGGCATCGATTCGGACGACCGCACGCGCGCATCTTGCCAAGGTCTAGTCCGTGCTGCCAACCTGAGTGCCGTTCGCTGGTCTCTCGCGTCCTCGATCAAGCACCTTCCACTGGGTAGATGCTCTTGAATTTGCCGCTCGAGCGTAAGCTGCCGCTCCTGATTTCCGCGCTGGTACTGCTCGTGCTCGTCGCGGCGACGGGCGCGGCATATCTCGAGGTCGAGCGGTCGACGACGCTCGCGGCATCGCAGCGGTTGTCGAGCGTCACCAAGCAGCTCGCTGAGCTTTCTCGCACGGGCGTGACGACGCGCAAAGCGGCGCTCCGGTCCGTTGCGGGCGACAGCGTGATTCATCGGCTGCTGCGCTCATCCGTCGCGCCGCCCGACTCGCTGGTACAGAATGCCCTCAGGCGACTCTATCTGCCGCCGGAATCGGTGCTCGTTGCGGGTGTGTGGGACCGGAGCGGTCATGTCGTCGCCACCTCGGGAGTCGCCTCCGGAGCCATCGACGACCGGCCGCGGCTCGCGCTCACCGGGGAAGCGGCCGCCGATCGCGCGCGCCGCAACGACTCGGCGCAGGTCGGGCGATTCTACGCCCACGGTGACAGCGTGTTCTTCTGGACGGCCGCGCCAGTGATGGAGCACGGCGCGTTGCTGGGTTTCGTGGCGCAGCGGCGACGTATCGTCAGTCAGGCGCAGTCCGATCGCCAGATACGCGAGCTGATCGGCCAAGATATCTCCGTCTTCGTCGGTAACGAGGTGAACGATCTGCGCACGACGCTCGCGGGCGCGCACTCGCAGCCCCCGGCCGAGCTGCGCGCGGCTTCGGGCGTCGTGACCTTCGATCAGCCCGGTGCCGGCGAGCAGCTGGCGACCGTGTCGCGTGTCGCTGGAACGCCCTGGATCATCGAGGCGGAGATGCCGCGGTCGACCGTGCTCGCGCGTCCATACGCATTTCTCCGGCGGATGAGCCTTGTCGCGGCGGTGCTCCTTCTGGCCGGCGCCATCATCGCCTGGCTGCTCAGCCGCGAAGTGACGCGTCCGCTCGCCGACCTCACCACCGCGACGGAAGCGCTGGCGCGCGGGGAGTACGATCATCGCGTCGAGATCACCCGTGGCGACGAGCTCGGACGGTTGAGCGACGCGTTCAACATCATGGCCGAGCGTGTCGCGTCGTCACGCACCGCACTGGAGCGGCAGACGGCAGCCGCTGAGTCGGCGCGCAGCGAGGCGGTGGCCGCGAGTCAGGCCAAGTCGGACTTTCTCGCGGTGATGTCGCACGAGCTGCGTACGCCGCTCAACGCGATCCTGGGCTTCAGCAGCCTACTCATGGATGACGTCACGGGCCCGGTCACCGAGCCTCAGCGCGCGCAGCTCACGCGCATTCGCGCCGGTGGCCAGCATCTCCTCGCCCTGATCGACGAGATCTTGACGCTCAGCCGGCTGGAAGCTCAGCGCGAAGAAGTGCGCGTGGACGACGGCGATGCTTGCGCCATTGCGCGCGAGACTGCGTCGCTCGCCGAGCCGATGGCGCTGGCGAAGGGACTGCGGCTGGTAGCTCATCTTCCCGAGACATCGTGCATCGTTCGCACGGACCTCACCAAGCTTCGACAGATCGTGCTCAACTTGATCTCAAACGCGATCAAGTTCACGAACGAGGGTGAAGTCAGCGTGAAGATGTGGAGCGAGCCCGACGAGATCGTGCTCGAGGTGAACGACAGCGGCATCGGGATCGCGCCCGACGCGATCGACCGCATCTTCGAGCCGTTCTATCAGGTGGAGCAAAGCAAGTCGCGCCGAGCCGCTGGAACAGGGTTGGGACTCACTGTCACGCGTCATCTCGTGCGGCTGCTCGGCGGGGACATCACCGTGACGTCGACGGTGGGCACAGGGAGCACCTTCGTCGTGCGGCTTCCGTGCGTGGCGCCGTCTGACAAGCCGGAGCTTGCGCAAGTCGGGACCGCGGACTCCACCACGGGCTGATTCCGCTGGAAGAATCCGCGGTCCCGCTCGCCATCTGTGGATCAGTGCACCGATACCGAGCTAGTGCGCAGATCCGGCTGAATTGTGAAGGTAACCGTTTGACCTGGGTGGACGACCACCGGTCCGGAGTTCGCGCGGCCATTTGCACCGATCGGATTCGCGATGAGGCGGAGCTGCCCGGAGTTGAGCATCGCCGGATCGAGTGTGAAGTCCGCGCTCTTGTTGCCGTTCACCATTCCGATGCGGCGCTCCACGCCACCGTCCTGAACCACGAAGACATCGACATCGGCAAAATTGAGATTGTCGACGTGCAGCGTGGCCGCGGCGGCTGGAGCCACATCACCCGGCGCCGTCGAAGCCACCGTGGGGTTACTCACGCAACCCGCGGTCGCGAGAGCGCCCAACAGCATCAGTCCCATCAGTTTCTTGTTCATTGTTGCCTCCTGGCGTACGACGTATCCAGCATATTGAGTACCAGTTGCACAAGCACCGTGTTAGCTACAAGGCATACCCAATTGTCTCGCCGTTTGTTGGAGGCTTCGCGTAGCTCGCTGCGACACTGACCTATCCATCGATGCCGAAATGTTCCGTCATGTTGTTGTTGATCTCCTTCGCCTGCCGCTCGCGCGGCGCGGATTCGAGCGCGAGCGACAGTGTCCGCGCCACGCCGCTGAGCACGTCAACGCGCGCGGCGGGCGAATCGGCGGTTGGATACACGGCACCATCCGACGCAAACGTTTTCGCACTGTTGGACGAAGCGAGCTCGGCTGACAGCTCGGCTGGCGCGATGGCGGCGACGAAAGCCACCGCCGCCGGCGTTCGCAAATTCGCCATCATGACCATGAGCGATCAGCACGCGCTGCGCGTGTCCGCGCGCACGCTTGCCCGTGAGCTTGGCATCACGACGACGCCGAAGTCGAGTGAATTTCTCGCGCAAGCAAAGGGGGGCGACGCGACGCTCGGCGCGATGGCCACGGCTGAAGCCTGGGACTCAGCCTATGCCGATCGAGAAGTGACCTATCTCACGCAGCTAATTGAGTCTCTCAAAAAGCTGCTCCCAACGGTGCGAAGCGCTGAGCTAAAATCGCTCGTCGAGGC
>JALZAE010000167.1 GCA_030948535.1 Gemmatimonadota bacterium
GTGCGGAGATCTCCACCGCCTCGAGTCCGGCGCCCGACGCCCAACGCTCGACGCCCGAAAGACAAGAGTCTCTCGTCATCCAGACGTCGTTCCTCGGCGACGCGGTTCTCACCACGCCGCTGATTTCAGAGTTGGCGATGCGCGGGCCGGTCGATGTCGTCGCTACACCGGGCGCGGCGAAGGTGCTCGAGAACAATCCGTCGATCCGCAATCTCTTCGTCTACGACAAGCGCGGCGCGCATACTGGATTGGCCGGGCTGTGGCGATTGGCGCAGCTGCTGCGCGGACGGCGGAGCGCATTGACGCCGATGACGGGCGAGGCACCGGCGCCGGGCGCGCCGAAGCACACGGGACGGCGCGCCCGCCGCATCGCGTATCTCGCGCAGGGATCGGTGCGCAGCGCCACACTCGCCGTGCTCGGCGGCTATCGCGAGCGGATTGGCTTCAGCACGTCGGCCGGCCGATCGCTCTACACCAAGCGTGTCGCGTATCGCGAAGACCGGCATCACGCCGAGCGGTTGTGGTCCCTGGCGTTTCCACTCGAGGATGTGCGGCCGCCCGCGGGCGCGCTTCAGCCGCGGCTGTATCCCTCCGAATCGGATGAGAACGCGGTGGACGCGCTGCTCGAGGCGTCTGCGATCGGCACGCCGTTCATTGTCCTCGCGCCGGGAAGTGTGTGGGGAACGAAGCGTTGGCCGTACTACGCGGAGCTGGCGCGCGCGCTGACGGTCCGCTGGCCGATCGCGATCGTTGGCAGCGCCGAGGATGCAGAGGCAGCGCGCGCCATTGTCGATGCGGCGGGGATGGAGCGGACGCTCGATGCGGTCGGTAAGTTGTCGTTGTTGGGGTCGGCGGAGCTGATCGGACGCTCGGCGTTGATCGTGACGAATGATTCATCGCCGCAGCACCTGGCGTCGGCGATAGGAACTCCAACGATCACGATGTTCGGGCCGACGGTGCCGGAGTTTGGATTTGGTCCGCTGGCGCCGCGGTCGATGACGATCGGACATGAAGGGCTGGACTGCCGGCCGTGCGATCATCACGGGCCGCAGCGATGTCCGCTCGGACATTGGCGATGCATGCGGGAGCTGGGCGTGGAGCGCGTGCTGGCATCCATCGACGCTGTCATCACTCACTAGGAACGGGAATGCCGCGACCCAAACGGACGCAGTACATCGTCGGCGTCGACCTCGGCGGCACGAACATCGTCGTGGGGGCGATGCCGGAGGATGGCAGCGCGCAGCTCGCGGTACGCGAGGAGTCGACGCACTCCGAGCGCGGCGCGGAAGCGGTGGTCGACAAGATCGTGGCGATGATCGCCGCCGTCATCTCCGACGTGATCCGGGCGCAGGGCGCGCATCCGCAGGATTTCCTCGGCGTCGGCGTTGGGGCGCCCGGCCCTCTGGATCGCGACAACGGAATCGTCATCGTCGCGCCGAATCTGGGCTGGAAGAATTTTCCGCTACGCGACGAGATCGCCCATCGCATCCATCTGCCGGCGACGCTCGACAACGACGCGAATTGCGCGACCGTCGGCGAGTGGTGGCAGGGCGCCGCGAAGGGCGGACGGAACGTGGTCGGCCTGACGATCGGTACCGGCATCGGCGGCGGCATCATTCTCGATGGCAAGCTGTATCACGGCTCGTCCGACGTTGCGGGAGAGATCGGGCACACCACCATCGATCAGGCCGGCCGATACTGTCGCTGCGGCAACTATGGATGCCTCGAGGCGTACGCATCGGGTCCGGCGATCGCGCAGCGCGCTCGCGAGGCGCTCGAGCGCGACGAGATCTCGGCGCTACACCGGATGGTCGGCGGCGATCTCGACAAGCTCACGGCGGCGACGGTGTACAATGCGGCGCACGACGGCGACGCCCTCGCGCTAGAGGTGGTGCGCGATACGGCGAAGTTCCTCGCCACCGGCGTCGCGAATCTGCTCAACCTCATCAATCCCGACGTCGTCGTCATCGCCGGCGGCGTGACGAAGGCGGGCGACCATCTCTTCGAGCCGCTGCGGGCCGAGGTGAAGCGCCGCGCATTCAGACCTGCGGTGGCCGCCTGTCGGATCGTGCCGGGATCGCTTCCCGGAACGGCGGGGATGGTCGGCGCGGTCGCCACCTTCAAGGCGCAGCGTCTGGGCGAAGTGTGACGAAGAAGCGCGTCGGCGTCATCGGCACATTCGTGTGGGACACGATCTACGGCCGCGACCCGATGGTGGCGCCCGTCGAGGAATGGGGCGGCGTGACCTACGCGCTCGGCGGACTCGACGCCGCGCTGAGCGAGGAGTGGGAGATCGTGCCGATCGCCAAGGTCGGCAGCGATCTCGCGCCGCGTGCCCGCGAATTCTTGTCGACGCTGAAGCGCATCGCGCCCGACGCCGCGCTCGTCGAGGTGCCCTACCCCAACAATCGCGTCGCGCTCTACTACCAGAGCGCCGAGCGCCGCTGCGAAAAGCTCACCGGCGGCGTGCCCGGATGGACGTGGCCGGCGCTGCAACCACTGATCGCCGGTCTCCGGCTCGACGCGCTCTACGTCAATTTTCTCAGCGGGTGGGAGCTCGACATCGAGACCGCGCAGCTGCTGCGGCAGCACTTTCGCGGTCCGATCTACTGCGATCTGCACATGCTGGTGATGGCGGTTCAAGCCGACGGCATGCGCACGCCGAAGCCGCTGCCGAACGCGGGGGAGTGGTGCCGCTGCTTCGATCTGCTGCAGATGAACGAGGACGAGGTCGGGATGATGGCGCCCGATCCGATGGCGCTCGCGGCGACGGCGCTGTCGGCCGGTGTGCGCAATCTCATCGTCACGATGGGGAGCAGAGGCGCGGTGTACTTTGCCGCGCCGGACTTCGAGTCGCTCGCCGATCTCGACACGCCGCGGCCACTCGGCGCGACGCTCGGCCCGGTGCGCACGTCACTCGTTCCGGCGGAAAAATTGAGCGTCGATGGCGATCCCACCGGATGTGGCGATGTCTGGGGCGCAAGCTATTTCTCGCGACTGCTCGCGGGTGATACCTTATCCGTCGCGATGCGCGCCGCACATCGAGCAGCGGCGCGCAACGTCGAGTACCGGGGAGCGACAGGATTGTCCCGCCATCTGCGCCGCGAGCTGATCACCGGATGACCACCGTCATCAACGTTCCGAATTCCCTCGACAGCCAGACCTTCGAGATACTGCTGGAGCAGCTGGCGAGTGCTCCCACGGACGAGAAGGTGTTGATCGACGCGCGGCACACGCGGTGGGCGTCACCCTATGGGCTGACCGGCCTGCTCACCCTCGCGCAGACGCGCGCCGAGAAGCCGGCGTTCTACGTGCCGGAGAGCGACGAGACGGGATCGTATTGGGCGCGCGCGAGCTTCTTCAAGTACGCGGACGATCTGTTCGAGCTGCACGGCCACGTGCCGCGCGCGAAAACATCCGGCGACAGCGACGTGCTGCTCGAGATCACGCCGGTGGCGAAGAGCGAGGACGTGCACGAAGTAGTCGGG
>JALZAE010000209.1 GCA_030948535.1 Gemmatimonadota bacterium
CCGCCGACGCGCGTCGCGGCGTCGGCGTCCGGGGCGAAAGGCGGACGCGGCACGCTCCCATATGTGATTGGTGCCGCGGTCGCGGCGGTGCTCGCCATTGGTGCAGTACTCACCATGCGTCGCCGCGACCCGATTCCAGTAGTAACGCCGCCCGATACTACTGTGGCGTCCCCGTCGCCATCGACGAACGTCCCGCCAGTCGCAATTCGCCCCGAGACGACGGCGACTTCGACACCCGGAGTTCGACCCGCCGACACCGCTGCGACGCCCCTCGGCCATCCCTTGCCGCCGGTGAAGCAGGATTCGGGTGTCCGCGCGCCGACCCAAACTCCGCCCCCGGTGGTGACCCCGACGGTGAACTACGGCGCCATCCTCGACAGCATCGAGAAGGCGCTCGACCCCGGCACCTCATCGTCGAGTGACGCGCGCTCGGCGATCCCCATCCTTGCGCGGATAATGCCGCATCTCACCGCGAAGAATGAGCGCGTTCGCGCCCAGCTGCTGCGTGTAGAAGCCTTGATGCTCAGCGGCCAGGGCGAGCGCGCCTGTCCCGTCCTCGCCTCGATCACCGGCAACATCAGCGACGGGCAGCGGAAGCGCATCGATCTGTATCGGACGACGCTCAAGTGTCCGTGAAGCAGGCGAATTTGATGATGGGAACGGCAAGCCGTTCGCGATCATCAATCATGGCTCACAACGAACTTGCCGAAGACGCGCTCACGCATTCCGCGATCGGCGCCTTCTTTGAGGTCTACAAACACGCTCGGCTTTGGCTTTCTCGAGCACGTTTACACCGTGGCGCTCGAGCGCGAGCTCCTGGCGCGAGGACACCATGTCGCGCGGGAAGTCCAAGTCTGCGTGATGTACAAAGGCGACAACGTCGCCACTCAGCGGCTGGACATGATCGTTGACGACAAGCTGATCATCGAGACCAAGTCGACCTATAATTGCACAAAGCCGCCACCCGGCAACTGTACAATTATTTAAAGTCGACGAGTCTGGACGTCGGTCTGCTCTTTCACTTCGGCCCCGAACCAAAATTTTTCGCCTCTTCTGCCGAGACGCAAAGAAGCTCCGCCCGATTCGCCCGATTCGCAGCATCGTTGCGAACCCTTGACTTAGATGCCGAGCGCGAGCGCGCGATCAGGCAAAAGGGCGCCGAATCTGATTCGGCGCCCCAACCCCCAGACCCCAGCCCCGACTCACCTCGCGATATCCCCCACACACCCCAATCCGCCCAGATACCCTTTCTGCATGACCGGCTGCAGCCCCTCCAACGAGAGCTCCATCCCCACGCGCAGCGCACTCCCATCAGGCAACGTCGACTGCTGACCGCGCGTGCGCAGCGACCATTCCACAGCATGCAGCCCGCCGCTCGTCGTCCAGCGATCGGCTTCTTGGAAGAGCTGGAACATCGCCCATGGTCCGTCGAACGAGAGCAACTGCACTTCGGTGCTCCCCACCTGCGCCGAGAGCCGCGCGTTGCCGGACTGCGTGCCTGTCCAGATGAACTGCTTCGCCGCCGCGGCCTTGCGATTGAACTGCTGGCGCTGGCCGTCGATGGTCAGCGTCGACGCGGGCACCGCGTCGGTCAGCAGCGGACGGATCACCATCGGCATGCGTAGGTCGGTGCCGCCGTTCTGATAGAGCGCTTGCGTCACGCCCGCCGCACGATTGAAGAAGGCGACGAAAGCGGGCGCGAGGGGCGGCGTGCCCGTGCCCTCCTTCTGCACGTATTGCGTGCCGACCTTCACCAGCGATTTCTGCAGCACCTCGTCGTACAACACCCACAGCGCGCCGGTCTGTGGCCGGAAAACCTGCGCCACATCGGCCATCGTCGCCTGCGTGGCCGATGGACTGAATGGAAATTTCCCCAGCAGCGGACGCAGCACGCTGCACAGCGCGCGTCCTTTCCCGTTCAGCTCCGCGGTGCCAAAATTTCGAGTCAGGCCTTCGGCGTATGAGATGGGCGCCTCGAGCAGCTGTTGCACCGTCGCTTCGACGTGGCCGACGCGATCGAGGTTGAACGCCTGCGCCAGCTGCTTCGTCGTCACCTTCGCCTGCGCCGCGTTCGACGCCGACTGCGACACCGGGCCTTCCGCCTGACCCGGCTGCGCGTTCGCTGCTTGATCGATCGACGACTGGAGCGTCACCAGCGCCGTCATGTAGCCCGCGTTCTTGTCGCCGATGAGCTTGTCGGTCGCCGTCGGCGGCACGAGCATCTGCACCGGCTGGAAGATGGGGCCGATGCTCACCGTATCGACCGCCGTGTTCTGCGATGCGATGGACAGCAGCGTCAGAATCGGCGACTGATTGCCGCTGAGCGCCGACAATTTCTGCGACGCGTCCTTGAGCCCCCCGAAGCGCACGACCGTCGCGGCGCGCAGGAACTGCCTCCAATGCTGTGCGTACTCGGTCTTGTATCGCGTCTTGAGCTCGTCGATCACCTTCGCGCGATCGACCTGTCCCAATGACTGCTCGCCGAGCACCCAGCTCTCGCCCTGAAAGAAACGATCGGCGTTGGCGAACGCGCCCTGCATGAAGGTCCAGCCCGACCTGGTGAACGCCGCCGGCACTTCGTAGCCATCCACCAGATACTGCGACGAGCCCGGCACCTTTCGATTGAATTGAATCGACGGATTTCCCTTCGCCGCCTCCGACAGCATGAACTGATAGATCCGATCGCCGCCCGCGAACTGCAGCAGGAACCGGCGCGTGTGCGTGACGAGCGCCGCATCAGGCGACCCAGGATACGGGTTCGCCGTGCGCAGCGTGTTCGCGTAGTAGTCGAATTGGCGCCGTGCGATCTGCTGGCGGTCCGCATCCATCGTGCGACTGCCGAGCCAGCTCGTCATCAATACCGGCGAGAGAAATTCCGGCGTGCTGCGCAGCGATTCCGATGTCGTGATCAGGTACGCCTTGAGCCCATTGTACGTGCCGCCGTATTCGTTCGTCTCGCGCGGCGCATCGGGCAGGCCGCGCAGGCTCGACACCACGCGGCCGCGCGTCGTGTCGAACATGATCGACGCGAACTGCGTGAAGTACGCTTTCTTCGCCGCGGGCAGCACATCGCTGCCGTGATACAATCCCCACGTCAGGTGCATCGGCGGGCCGTCGCGCTCGTACGTCTCCAGCTCGACCACGCGCGCGCGCAGCGAATCCAGTCGCCGCAGCGCGTCGATCGTCGGCAGCTCCGCACCGCTCGACGGTATTGCGGCGAGATCGCGCGCGCCATCACGGACGCCGTTCACCAGGCCGCGGTTGCCGGCGTACGAGATTGTGAATCCCGTCGCCGCGATCAGCGCCAGGACCACGACGGCCGCGATCATGATGCGACGCATGATGTTCACGCGCGTGCCGCCTCGCGTCACACCCATCGCGACCTTGTCGGCCAGCACGACGTCGGGAAGAATGCGCGCCAAAAAGTCCCACCGCGGCACCTTGCGCGCCGTACCTGCCGCCGGCACCGGCGCCGCCGCCGCGGGCATCGCATTCTGCTGAAAGACGCTCGTCGCTTTCACGGCGCCGCCCTGCGCCTGCTCCTGCCGCGGCGTGTACGCGGCGGCTGCCGCGTCGTTCACGATCACCGCCTGCACGCCGGTGAAATAGACGCCGCGCAAGAACGGATAGACCTGCAGCTGGCTCGGCCGGCACAGATCGACGACGAACTGCGTGACCACCGGCGCGAGCTTCTTCCACTCGCGCGGAAACTCGTAGGCGCCCAACCGGCGCGCTTCCGCGTGTTCGCGCGCGAGTAGCGGCAATCGCTTGTCGGCCAACGAGCGGAAGAGATTTTCCAGCAACGTGCCGACCCGCGCTGCCTGACGGTCCGCGTATTGTCCCGCGCCCCCGCCGACCTCAGCCGGCATCGTGAAGCCGAGCACTTCGCGCGCTTCGTCGCGCGTGAGGTTCTGCACGTAGTCGGCGAAGAAGGGCAGCCGGTCCATCTTCGTGAACAGCACGTACACGGGAAGCCGAACGCCGAGCTGCTGCGACAGCTCGGCCAGCCGCTCGCGCAGCATCTTCGCCGTTCCTTGCAGCGCCTCGGCGCCCCCGGGCTTCAAGATCTCTTCGCCGCTCACGCAGACGATCGCCGCGCGCGGGGCCTGGTCGCCGCGGCCGAACGCGGCCGCGACGCGCCTCGGCTGCAGATGCGGAATGAGGCGGCTCCACCGCTCCGCGTTCGCGGTGAGTGTGCCGCCCGCTTCGACGATCGCGGCGTTTTCTACATACCACACGTTGACGTTGGCCGTTGGCGCCGTGGTCTCCCCGCGGAACACCTCCCCCGCAAGCAACTCCGCCTCCATGCCGCCCCGCACCACGCTCGTCGTCTTCGCGCTCGACTCCGGCCCGAGCACGATCACCAGCGGCAGCCCCGACAAGCCGCCCGGCGCTTTGCGCGATGCCGCGAGCGTGGATCGCGCGGTGTGGAACGCGACGTCGACATCATCGCCCGTCGCTGATGACGGAATCGGCTCGGGCGCGCGCCGCGCGTAGTACCACGCGATGAGCACCGTCGCGCCAAGTCCCAGGATCCACAGCGCGAATCGCACGAGCCACAGGCCGCTTCCCTGCAGCTTGAGCAGCGGTCCGATGAACCAGACGACGATGGCGTACAGCAGAAAGGCGACGGCAGAGGCTTGCCAGATGGTCGAGCGCTTCATGCGCGCGCCCCCGCGGTCGCGACACTCGATGCGGCGCCAGACAGCGACACGCGATAGCCGGCATACAGCGCCACGGCGAGCAGCAACGCCAGCGCCGCGATCAGAAATCCGCGCTTGAGCCACGGGTCCGTCGTCGTCGCGACGGTCTCACCGCCGGGCAGGGCCCACTCCGGCGAGAACGGTCCATACGGCCCCCGGATGCGCTCGATCTTCGCGCCGATGCGGGCCGCGATGGCCTGCAGCTCCGATGCGCCCGTGGCGCCGTATCGTCCGCGAAAGCCGAGCAGCAAGCAGAGCTCGTAGACCTCCAACACATCGGCGGTGTCGTCGGAGTCGGGCGCCTCCAACAGCGCGCGCAGATTCTCGAAGAAGACCTCGCCGGCGACATGCCCGCCGAACAGCTCTTCCTGCAACGGACGTCGCGACCAGTCGGCGAACATCGGCTGTGGTGAGTTGAGCACCGACTCGTCGAGGAACGCCACCACCGCGAACAGTGCCGACCGCACATCGGTGCCGCTGTAGCCGAGTGCGCGCGCCGCCTGCTCGGCCGCGGCGAGCACCTGCTTCGAGCGAGCGCGAAACGACTCGGCGTCCGCGGCGACCTGGCGATTCCCGCGC
>JALZAE010000217.1 GCA_030948535.1 Gemmatimonadota bacterium
GCGTCGGGCGACGCTCGACGCCCGACGCCCAACAATTTCCCTCCAAAAGTGGCCGGACCCCGCTTCAATCGTAATATTGAATGAGAGAGCATCCCCGCCACACGAGGGTCAACAGTGAACGACAAGCAACTCCTGGCGCTCGCCAAGAAGAATGCGGCCAAATCGCACGCGCCAAAGGGAAAGAAGCCGCCGGTCTACGACGCCACGCTCGACGCGACGCGGCCGGCCGAAGAGCCGGACCTGACCGATGCGCAAGAGATCTTCAAGGAGATGAAGCGGCGGGAGTTTTAGCGTCGCCATGTCCGCCCTGCCCATCGCCTGCACCCTCACGAGCGCCGAGCTCCAGCAGAACGCCCGCGATCTGCTGCCCGGGCTCGCGGCGCAAGCGAGAGAGGTCCAGGCGCGCAACGACGGCTACGCGCTTCGTTTCGACGCCGACAGTGACCGGCTGGTGCAGATCGCCCGCGTGATCGATCGTGAGCGCTCGTGCTGCTCCTTCCTCCGATTTCGCCTGACGGTCGAACCAGGCGGCGGACCGATGTGGCTCGAGCTCACCGGTCCGCCGGGCACGGCCGAGCTATTGGCCTCCGTGCTCGCAACCGTCGTCGAGTCGTAACGGCGGTGTCCCGCGCAGCGACCTTGTGGCTCGTTCCGTTGTGCGTCGCGCTACACAACGGCGAAGAGGCACTGGAGTTCCCGCGCTATCTCCCCCTCGTCACGAAGCGCGCGCCATCTTGGGCGCATGACTTCGTGGCCCGGCTCACGACCGCCCAGATGTGGATCGCGCTCGGGCTCGCCACCCTCATCCCGCTCGCGGTGACGCTCTGGGCGATCGCGCGGCCGGACTCCCGGCCGGCAATCTGGATGGTGGTCGTCCTTCAGCTCGTGCTGCTCATCAACGCGATCTCTCACGTCGCCATCGCCGCCGTCGTCATGCGCGGCTACTCGCCTGGACTGCTCACCGCGGTCGTGGTCAACGTGCCCTTTACCGCATACACTCTCCGCCGCGCGTGGCACGAGCGATGGGTGTCCGCGCGCGCATTCGGCGCAGCGGTTCCGGCCGCGCTGTTCGTCCATGGTCCGCTACTGGCGGGCATTGTCCTGCTCGCCGCGTCATTCGACGATGCCTAAGCCGTCGCCGGATCTTCCGGCCGGCCTCGACGACCGTCCGCCCGCCTACACGGTGCGCATGCATGGCGTGTCGATCGGCTTTTCCTCCCTCTCCGAGGCTGACGCCGCCTCCCGCGTTGCACGCGGTGACTTTCGCGCCGGACTCGGCTTCGAGCTGGTGCAGCCGATCTTTCGGCTCTACGCGGAGGCGATGCCGCGCGGCGCGTCGGAGCCGAACGACCGCGCGAAGCTCCAACGATTCCAGCGCGCGCGGCAGGCACTGGCGCTGGAACTCGTCTCGCCCGCCGGGCGCGTGCTCGAGACCGAATCCATCCTGATTCTCGACTACGATGATGGGCGCGAGCTCGAGGCGAGCATCTCCGATCCGAAGTTCTGGGAGAATCAATCGTGACGCGCGGTGGGCTGACTCGCATCGTTGCCGCTGGCATCGCGTTCGTCACCGGCGCCTGCGAGGGCGGGCTCAGCGATGGATCACCGCAATCGCACATCAGCCCCGACAGCGCGGTGATCGAGCGAGTCCGCCAACAGTACTCGTCGATCGAGCGTGAATCGCCGCGCTACCGGCAAGTCGAGCGCACGCTCATCGGATACGCGACCAATGGCGGCGGCATGGTCGCGTTCTTCGCCGACACCACGCTGCGCAAGATCGAGGCGCTCTTCCTCGCCAGGTCGAGCCAGACGACGCAGACGATGTACTACTGGAACGGCGCGCTGGTGTTCGTACACCGCGAGATCGCGCGCTTCGACCGGCCCGGAAGCGGCATCGTCGCCTCGACCGGCAAGGAGCTGTTCTTCTTCTCGAATGGAAAGCTCGTCCGCTCGGTCGGCGACGACGGACTGTTGCGCCCGGTTGACGACGCGCTCGCGCGCAGCCAGACCGAAGAGCTGCAGCGGATGGCGCGCTCGCTCGCCGAAGTTGCCCGCACCCCGAAGCGGCCATGACTCAACTGATCTATCTCGTCGCGGGCGCGGTGCTCGGCTATTGCTCGGGGTGGCTGCGCTCATTCGTCGACGAGCGACGCAAGCGACGCGCGGTGGCGACCGCGTTGCTCGTCGAGCAGCAGCGCGTGGCGCTGACGCTGCTCTATCTCCGCGACCGCTGGCGCGGCGGCAAGGCAGTCGCCGCCTTTCCGTCAACGATGCACGACCGCTTCGCCGCCGACGTCGCGCTGTTCGACGCCGCGACCGTGGCACGCGTGCTCGAGTTCGCCGGCCTCATCGCCGAAGTGCGCCGCGGCATCGAGCACGTGGCGAACAGCACGAACGATGAAGAGAAGAAGCGCCACGTTGGCGATGTGAAGTCGCTGTGCGCCGACGCACTCGCCCGCGCGGAGCTCGAGGGCGAGTCGCTGGCGGGCGCGGGCGGTGTGCTCGCCGCGGAAGAGCCGCGGCGGAGTTTGCCCGACGGCGGCGATGACGACGATGCCTGACGTCACCAAAGCCATGGAGAGAGCGATGTCCCGAGTCGCCAGTCTCGTAGCCGCATGCATGCTGGCCATGCCGCTCGCGGCGCAGCAGCCGGCGCCGCGATGGCAAACGACGCAGGGTGACTTCGTCATGCGCGATTTCAAATTCGCCAGCGGCGAAGTGCTCCCCGAGCTGCGCATCCACTACACCACGCTCGGCACTGCCCGCAAAGATGCGGGCGGGCACGTACGGAACGCCGTGCTCATCCTGCACGGCACGGGCGGGAGCGGTGGCGGATTTCTGTCGCAGAATTTTGGCGGCGAGCTGTTCGGGCCCGGCCAGCCGCTCGACACGGCGACGCACTTTCTCATCCTCCCCGACGGCATCGGCAACGGAAAGTCGAGCAAGCCGAGCGATGGGCTGCACGCGAAGTTTCCGCACTATGGCTACGACGACATGGTGACCGCGCAGTACCGGCTCGTCACCGAGCAGCTGGGTGTCGGCCATCTGCAGCTCGTGATGGGCACGTCGATGGGCGCCATGCACTGCTGGGTCTGGGGCGAGAAGTATCCGGCGTTCATGGACGCGCTCATGCCGCTCGCCAGCGCGCCGACGCAGATCGCCGGACGGAATCGGATGATGCGCCAGTTCATCGCCGACGCGATTCGTGGCGATCCGGACTGGAAGAGCGGAGAGTACACGCAGCAGCCGCGCGGGCTGCGCGCGGCGATGGGGATGCTGTTCATGATGACGTCGAGCCCGCTGCAGCAGCAGAAGACGGCACCATCCCGCGACAGCGCCGACCGCGTGATGACCGGCTATCTCGACCGCGGCATGCGGACGAACGACGCCAACGACATGCTCTATCAATTCGAGTCGTCGCGGGACTATGATCCGAGCGCGAAGCTCGAGAACATTCGCGCCACTCTGCTCGCCGTGAACTCGGCCGACGACCTGGTGAATCCTCCCGAATTGGGGCTGGTCGACTCCCTGATCAAGCGAGTACCGAGGGGCCGATTCGTGCTCATTCCGACCAGCGACCGAACGCGCGGACACGGAACGCACTCGATGGCCGCGCTGTGGAAGAATGAGCTGGTCGAGCTGCTGCGAGTTTCCCAGACCACCACGAGATGATGCGAATGCGCCACGCCCTTGTCCGAAGCGCCGTCGCACTCTTCACGATCGGCACGATCGCGGGCTGCGTGCACTACGACCCGTTCATCGGCCCGGTACCGGCGAAAGAAAATCTTCGCTTCGTCTTCGTGCCACCGCGAAACTTGACGGTGAAGATGGGCGGCAGCGACACCGTGTCGTTCAAGGCGGTGACGGAGCTACTCGGCGAAGCGGCAGCGGTCCGGGGCGACAGCGTCACCGTCGAGATCGAGACCATCCGCGACGCGCAGGGCTATTTCCCGGTGACCCCGCACAGCATGGTGACGGTACTGCGTGACTCCTCGACGATGGTCGAGCTACGAAAAGGCGCGTCACCCAACTTCATCGCGCTCGCGATTCTCGTTGGTGCTGGGGTAATACTGTTGCTGCTGACACTGCACACTACGGGAGATCCGAAAGTTCAGTAGAGCAGACGTCGCGCGTCAACGCGCGAAAGTGTCGCAAGCCTTCGGATCCCCGTTCTCCAAACCACGCTTGAACCACGTGCTGCGCTGAGCCGCCGAGCCGTGGGTGAAGGAATCGACGTTGATTCGGCCGGTCTGCGAGCGCTGGATGCGGTCATCGCCGACGGCGGCCGCGGCGGCAAGTGCCTCCTCGACGTCGCCCTGATCGAGGATTCGGCGCTGCTCGGTGTCGTGGCCCCAGACGCCGGCAAAGCAATCGGCTTGTAGCTCGAGCTTCACCGAGAGCGCATTCGCCTGACCCGGATTCGAGCGCATGGCCTCCGTCACCTTGTCGGAGATGCCGAGCAGGTTTTGCACATGGTGGCCGAGCTCGTGGGTGATCACGTAGGCTTGCGCGAAATCACCCGGCGCGCCGAAGCGCTTCTGCAGCTCATCGTAGAAGGCGAGGTCGATGTAGACCTTGCCGTCGCGCGGGCAGTAGAACGGGCCCATCGCTTCGCGTCCCGTGCCGCACGCCGTCTGCGTCGCGTTTCGGAAGAGCACGAGGTGCGCGTTCTGATACTGCGTGCCGTAGGCCTGCGGCAGAATCTTGGCCCACGTCTGCTGCGCATCGTTGAGCACGAACGTCACGAACTGGACGAGCTTGTGCTCCTCAGGCGTTTCGTTGGCCACCGCGCCCGTCGCCGGAGCGGTCACCACGCCGGTGGCGTTGGGATCCGCGGCGGATCCGTCGCCGCCGCCAAGGATCGTGAAGAAGTTTTTGTGAAAGATGACGCTGAGCACGAGCACGACGATGGTGCCCCCGAGCCCGAGCCGCAGGCCGCCGCCCCCCATCATTCCGCTCGATCCACGACGATCTTCGACGTTCGAGCTATCGCCACCGGGCATCCAGCGCATTGCGTCCTCGAGACTGAAGTCGAACCGAGGATTGGCAAGAAGTTGGCCGCGCTTTGCCCCGCGCATGCTCGCTGATTCACTTGACGCCCACCGGTCTCGGCCGCATCTTCCCCGGAAGTGTTCCGGGGAGTGCGACTTGGTGATGATCAACCGCATCCCGGTGGACATCCCTGCCAGTGAGAGGGTTGCATGCAGCTCGGCTCCGGACTTCGGCGATTCTTTCGGTGGCCGGCGACGCCGCGCGGCGTCGACCGGGAAGTCGAGGCGGAGCTCGCCTTCCACATTGAAAGCCGCGCTGAGGCGCTCATGGCGCGCGGGATGTCGGCCGAGTCGGCACGAGCGGAAGCGATGCGCGAGTTCGGCAATGTCGCCGATGCCAGCGCCGAGCTGGGCGCCATCGATCGCGAGCGGATGGCGCACGCGGCGCGGAGCGAGTGGCTCGACGCGCTGCGCATCGACCTTCGCTTCGCGATGCGAAGCCTCCGCCGCCAACCGGCATGGGTCGCCGTCGCGGTAGCGACCCTCTCGTTAGGCATCGGCGCCAACGCGGCGATCTTCTCGATCGTCAACGCGGTGCTGCTCCGCCCACTGCCGTACGCCAATCCCGATCAGCTCGTCAGCGTGTGGCCCGAGGCCAGCGTGCCGCACGGCGTGTTCGTGATGCTCCGCGACCAGACGCGCTCTTTCTCCGGCATCGCCGGCTACTCCGGCGGCCGCGACGTCAGCGTGCTCGCCGGCGGCGAGCCCATGCGCCTCACCGACATCGAGGTCACCGCCGACCTGTTCGGCGTGCTCGGCGCGGGCGCGCAGGTCGGACGTGTTTTCACCACGGGGGACGACCAGTCCGGCCACGACCGCATCGCGATCCTTAGTCACGCGCTCTGGCGCACTCGATTCGCCGGCGACGCCAACATCATCGGCAGAACGATCACGATCGACGGCATGGCGCGGACGATCGTCGGCGTGATGCCGGCGGAATTCAGATTTCCGTCGCCGCGGGCAGAGCTGTGGACGCCCTCGCTCATCGATCCGGCGAACGGCGCCCGCCATTGGTGGATGACGTGGATGAAAGTCGTCGGGCGGGTGGCGCCGGGCGTCACAAGCCCGCAAGCGCGAGGAGAAGTGCGCGGCGTGCTCGCCCGCGCGCGCGGCGACTTTCCGATGCGCATGTCCGACTCCTGGGGTCGCGACGCCGACGTCATCCCGCTGAAGGAGCGATTCGTCCGCGACACGCGACGCACCCTTCTCGTGCTGCTCGGCGCGGTCTCGGTGGTGCTGCTCATCGCCTGCGTGAACGTCGCGAACCTTTGCGTGGCGCGCGCCGCATCGCGCGAGCGGGAGATCGCGATTCGCGCCGCGCTGGGCGCGGGCCGCTCGCGCGTCGTTCGGCAGCTGCTCACGGAGAGCTTGCTCCTCGCGATGCTCGGCGCCGCCGGCGGACTCGCACTCGCCTGCGTCGCGGTGCGATCGCTCGTGACGTTCTTGCCCGCCGACACACCGCGCGTCACCGAGATCGCGCTCGATGCGCGAGTGCTCGCCTTCACGCTCGGGGTCGGACTCATTACTGGCATCGCGTTCGGGCTCGCGCCCGCGCTGCGTGTCTCCCGCGCCGATCTGCACAGCACGCTCGGCGCGGGCTCACGCGGATCGAGCGCGGGCAGATCGCGGCGGCGTTTGTCCGAATCGCTGGTCATCGCGCAGGTCGCGCTCGCGGTGGTGCTCGTGGCCGGCGCGGGTCTGCTCATCAAGAGTTTTTGGGTGATGCGGCAGGCCGACCTGGGATTTCGCGCCGAGCGCGTGGTGCGCGCCGAAGTGCCGTTGCCGAGTTTTCCGAGCGACACGGCGGCACGCGCGCGCGTGTTCTACGACGCCGTGCTCGAGCGCGTGCGGGCGATTCCGGGCGTGCGCACCGTCGCGCTGGCGAACGTGGTGCCGTTCGGCGGTGGGATCGGCACGAGCGCGATGGACATCGAGGCGCAGCCCACGCCGCCCGGCGGCGCCGCGCCGACGCTCGAGGTGTCGAAAGTGACGCCGGATTACTTGCGCGTGATGGAGATCCCGCTGTTGGCCGGCCGCGCCCTCGACGACGCCGATCGCGAAGGCGCCGGCGCCGTCGGTCTGGTCGACGATGCCGCCGCGAAAAAGTTCTGGCCCGGACGGAGCGCGATTGGGCAGCGGGTGAAATATGTCTGGCAGAAAAGCTGGATCATCATCGTCGGCGTCGTCGGCAACGTAAAGCGCGACAGTCTGAGCAGCGCGCCCGAGGCATCGCTCTATATACCGATGCGCCAGCAGACGTCGGATGGCATGCGGCTGCTCGTGCGCGGTGATCTCGACGCGCAGATGTTGGCGCCGCGGTTGCGCGCGGCCGTCGCGTCCGTCGATCGCACGGTGCCGGTCAGTAACGTCGTGCTGCTGCGTGAGCTCGTGTCGGCCTCGGCGTCGCGTGCGCGTTTCACGACGATGATGCTGGCGCTCTTCGCCGGCGTCGCCCTCTCGCTGGGAGCCGTCGGCATCTACGGCGTGATTGCCTACGGCGTCGCGCGTCGCACGCGCGAGATCGGGGTGCGGATGGCGCTCGGCGCGCGCCGCCGCGATGTGGTTGGATTGGTACTGCGAGAGGGAGGCGCGCTCGTCACGGCAGGCGTGGTCATCGGTACGATCGGCGCTTTGATAACGAGCCGAGTGTTGTCGAGCCTTCTCTACGGCGTCGCTCCAACGGACCTGGTCGTGTTCGCATCGGTGCCATTGATTTTGGCGAGCGTAGCCATGATCGCGAGCATAGTTCCCGCACGCCGCGCCGCAATGGTGGATCCACTCACAGCGATGCGAGCAGACTGACCAACAAGTTGAATGCGCCCCAGCCCCCCACCCCCAGCCCCAAGCCCCCGCTTCATTTCAAAGAATTCCCCGTCCACACCACAATCGCCCCGCATTTCCCGCCGAGATGAAGAAATTGTGCCGGCGTGGACGCGGGGCCGCGATAGATCTCGATCGCCGCGATGTCGGAGACCACGACCGTCGACTCGAGGTCGATGACGTTGCCGTTGAGTACCGTGCCATCCTGGTAGATGAGCGGCTCGCACCCGCCCTTGTCGCCGTGCATCAGCACGCGACATCCCTTGCTGATCAGACCGCCGCCACGCGGACTCCCGTAGCTGACGTTGAGTCCCATGCGCTGCATCAGCTTGCAGAATGACGGCGTCTCGAACTTCTCGATCTCGGCGCGCGTGGAATACGTGCCGCCACCGCCGTTTGCTTTCCGGGTGAGGAAACCCGTCGGATCGCCGCGCCCGTATTCCACGGTCTTGCCGACGACCGTCGTAGCGGCCAGCTCGGTCACGCGCTCCGACATCACGACGTTGACGTCGCGAGGAGCTCCGGAGGAGAGCGACACCGCGACGCGCGCCGGTTGGTAGCCAACGTACCGCGCCTCGAGCGTCTGCGTGCCCGACGGCAGTCCGCTGAGCGAGAATGATCCCGCCTCGTTCGAGACGGCGTGCGCATCGGTGCCGACGAGATCGATCTGTGCGCCGGCGAGCGCCTTTCCAGTTTTGTCCCTGACCGTTCCACTGAGTCGCGCCGTGCCGCGCGGAAGTGCCGCGACTGGTGCGGTGGTGGCGGTCGTCGCCGTGCTTGCCGGTGACCCGGCGGCATCCGAGCCGCCGATGCTGAAATCCTGAACGGCCAGTCCGCCCATGGGAACCGCAAGGTCGATGCTGCCGCTGGCGCGCGCGCCATGCTCGGCATGTGCGGAGAGGCCGGCGTCGATCGGCACACGACAGAGCGCGTACCAACCGCGCGAATCGGTTTTCACCGGAACTTGCCGTCGCTCGGAGCGAACGCCCTGTGCTCCGAGGACGACTTCGTTCCACATCACGATGACGGTGCTCGACGCAAGCGGATCGCCGCTGTCCGCGTCGCGCACGTAGCCGATGACAGTACCTGTGCTGTCGACCTGACCGGGCATCGCACGCGCACCGCATAGCGATGCGACGATCGACGGCGCACTGGGGATGGCCAGCGCAATGGTGGTAGTGCTCCCGGCATCGAGGTCGACCGCGCGCAGCGGCATCTTCACGCCGAGCGAGTCGAGCACGTCGTGAAAGAAGCCGATCACGTAGCGGCCGGGACGCATCCCGCTGACGCTGAATCTTCCTAGCGAGTCGGCGATCGCGACGTACGAGCTGTCGGGAGTCGGAGTGGCGATGAGCTGGAGACGCGCGCCGGCGAGCGGGCGCAGGCCCACACTGTCATAGACCGTCCCCTGCACTGCCGCTGACGCTTTCGCCTGCGCGGAGAGTGGCACGGCCAACAGGGCGAGCGCGACGGTCGCGATCCACCGGGCGTGGGGTCGGATCATCGTCACCCCAGCTATCCCCGGCGCCTGGAGAATAGCATCGCACCGCCGATGCTCGAGGTGAGGAACACGGCGACCATGAGTCCGCGGTCACGGCCAATCGCCGCCGCGCTCAGCGCGCACGTCGCTAGCGCGCCGAATGCGACCAGCGCGACCGTGCGGCGGCGGATGGCGATCGGGAGCACGACGCCGCCTTCGCGGACCATCCACGCCGTAAGGACGGCGAGCCCTGCGAGATTGAGCGTGACCACTCCGCCGAGCGCCGGGATCATCCACCACACGCGCGTATCGCCCGCGGCCCACAGCGCCGCCGCCGCGAGGACGAGCGTCGCGACGGGCAGCATACGCATCATGACGAGCGACTTCGGCGCCTTCACTGATCCGCCCTCTCCACGGGTTTCGTGCGCGTGCCGCGACGCGCGGCGTCGCACCCGGGAGAATGCGCGTTAGGACAGCGATCGGCTAGGAGCGGAGTGACGTCGAGGATGTCAGTGGTGGAGTGTCATCTCCATGAGCTGCCCACGTCGTGCCATCTCTCCAGAATTCGCCGTGCGTCGCCGTAGTACAGCGGCTTGCTCACCCCGGTCGTGTTTCGCTGACCGGATGCTGCATCAGCTTCGCCACATCATTGATCCGCGGATCAGCGGCCCCCGCGAGTGCCGCCGTCACACGATCACGCTCGGCGTCGCTCCTGTTCTGGCTCAACTTGTATTTCCCCTCGAGCCTTGAAACGGTGATCTCGAATCCGACGATGCCGCCGAGCATGCCGAGCCGGTATTTCTCCGGCAACGCGTCCCACTGGCTCTGATATGCCGGCTCGTGGATGGCGATGAGCTCGGCCAGCATCGCCGTCATTCGATCGGGTTCCTTCACGAGCGCTGCGTGCCCGTAGGCGTGCACCGCGACGTAGTTCCACGTCGGTACGCTGAGCTTCGTGTCGTAGGCCGATGGCGACACGTACGCGTGTGGTCCGCCGAAGATGACGAGCGTCTCTCCCGCCTCGATGGTCTCCCACTGGGGGTTCGGCCGCGCGACGTGCCCGCGGAGACGGAGACCGTCGGCATCGTCGGCGATCACGAGCGGGATGTGCGTCGCGAACGGCGCGCCGCCGACGAGCGAGACGACCGTCGCGAAATCGTAGCGGCGCATGAATGCCACGAGCTCAGCGTGGTTCTCGTTGCGATAGTAGCGCGGGATGTACATGCCGGAATATTGTGCGGTGCGGCCCGCATCGCGACCGGCAGATGGAACGAGCTTCAATCCCTTCACTGGAATAGACACGTGCCGGATGAACAAAGGGTCGTCGTCATCACCGGCGCGAGCGGCGGCATTGGCGCCGAGCTCGCGCGGCAGCTCGGTGCCGCGGGACACTCGATCGTGCTGGCCGCGCGGCGAAAGCGTGAATTGGAGAGCGTGGCGGCCGACTCCGGCGCGAGCGCGCTGACGGTCGCGACCGATGTCACCAAGCGCGCCGATGTCGAGCGATTGCTGGACGAGGCGCTCCGCGCCTTCGGCCGCGTCGATGTCTGGGTGAACAACGCGGGACGAGGGATCACGCGCTCGGTGCTGGATCTCTCCGACGCCGACTTCGACGAGATGATGTTGGTGAACGTAAAGTCCGCGCTCTATGGGATGCAGGTGATCGTGCCGCACTTCATCGAGCGCGGGCGCGGACATCTGCTCAACATCTCATCCTTCCTCTCCCGCGTGCCGATCGCCACGCACCGGTCGGCGTACAACGCGGCCAAGGCGGCACTGAACGCGCTGACGGCCAACCTGCGCGTCGACCTTCGTCGCACGCATCCCGGCATCCGCGTGTCGCTCATCATGCCGGGAATGGTCGCGACGAATTTCGCCGAGAACGTCGTCGGTGGCCCGGCGAACGTCGCCGGATCGCCGTGGGCAGCGACGACGACGCAGCCGGTCGCGGAGGCCGTGGCGATGATCGTCGGTGTGATCGCCAACCCGGTGGCGGAGATCTACACGAATCCCGCAAGCGCGGGCATCGCGCGGCGATACTTCGAGGATGTCGGCGCGTTCGAGGAGAAAGGTGGCGTGTAGCCGGCTACCGTCGCATCGAGTAGCCCGTCCAAATCACGATCGCCCCACAACCGCCACCATACACCATGCTGCGGAACTGCATCGGGGTCTGCGCCGCGCCGACGTAGATCTCGACGCCGGCGATGTCTTCGACTGGGATCAGCGCGGCCGCATCGGCCACGCCGCCGGCGAGGGGCGCGCCGTCGAGATAGGTCGCCGGGAAACAGGGCCTGGTGATGCTCTGCTTGCCGACCACCGACACGTTGCAGCCCTGTCCGCCAACCGCGGTCACGATCAGCCGGGGCGTGCGCGTGAGCACGTCGCAGATGGTGAACGCATTGATCTTCTCGATCTGCTCACGGGCGACGAACTGGCCGAAGCCCGACTTCTTTCGCTCGAAGAATCCCGTCGCGTCCGGGCCGCGATCGTCCTTCTTGCCGTACACGGTTACCGCTTCGAGCTCGGCGACGCGCTCCGACATCACGATGTCGACCGTGCGGGGTGTCGCCGCCGACAGATCGACGCTCACGCGCTTGGCAGCGTAGCCGACCTGCCGCACCTCCACCGTCTGCGTTCCCGCTGGAAGTCCGCGCAGGGAGAACGCGCCGGCATCGTTCACCGTCGCCGCCGCCTCGGTCTCGAGCACGACGAGCTGGGCTCCCGGCAGCACCTTTCTCGCCTTGTTTCTCACCGTTCCCGATAGCTGGGCCTTCCCGCGGCGCGCGACACGCGCGCTGCTGTCCGGCGGTGCTTTGGCAGGAGCGTCCTCATAAGCAATCGCGAACTCCTGCACGGTGACGCCGAGCGGGGTCACCGCGACGTCGGTGAATCCGGTCGCGTCCGTGCCGCGCTCAGCCCGCGCTTTGGCGGCCACGTCGACCGGGACATGACAGAGCGCGAACCAGCCGCGGCCATCGGTCTTCACCGGAACCTGCCGGCGCTCGCGGTGCACGCCCTGGCCGACGGTGACCTCATACCACGTGACGATGACGGTGCTGCCGGCGACGGACTCTCCGCTCTCGGCGTCGCGCACATGGCCGATCAGCAGACCGGTGCTGTCGGCCGCCGGCGTGGATGGTCCGCAGATGGCGTGAGTGATCGTCGTCGCGCCCGGAATGAAGAGCGGAATCTCGGTCTCGCCCGTGACGTCGAGCGTGCGCGGCGGCAGCTGCACCCCGACGGCGTCGAGCGCGTCGTGAAAGAATCCGACGGCGTAGCGTCCGGGCTTGACGCCATCGATGCGGAACCTGCCGGACGAGTCGGTGGCGACCGTGTAGGGTGTGTCGGGCTTGGTTGATGGTAGAAGCTGCACCATCGCCGCGGCGAGGGGGTGGCCGCCGAGGCTGTCGTAGACAGTGCCGCGAACTCGCGCTTGCGCGGAGAGCGGAGTCGTCACCGCCACGATCGTGATCGCGAACTGAACACTGACGCGATGTGGCGACATGCGCAGCCCGTTTGAGGGAAGAGGAGTGAGAAGACGTCCGACGTCAGATGCCGGTGACAGCCCGAGGGTTGCCGGCACTCACCCAATGCGCATGCCTGGCATCTGGCGTCTGACAGCTGGCGTCTCCGCCCGTACACCCTGATAACATCGGCTTCGCGGTACAAGGCGGTTCATGAATACCTGACGTGCGCTACCAGTTTCGGTCGACAGTGGCATATTTGACCTCTGCCCTCAAATACGCCAGCGATTCAGCCCCCGGATGCGTATCTGTCCACCAGAGCGCGCGCATCCGACGCGTCCATTCACCCCCGGAGTCGTCCGTATGTCTCTCTCGGTCCGCCGTGCCGTCGCGCGCGCGCTGCTCGTGCCAGCGTGCATCATCGTCATTGCGCCAGCGGCGCGCGCACAAAACGCCGCCAACAAGCAGCAGGATTGGTCACCCCGCGACGTGCTGTCCAAGGAGACGTACGTCAAACCGCCGGCAGAGATCGAGCGGCTGGTGACGGCGCCGCGCCAGAACAACGTCAGCCTCTCTAACCAGAGTCCTGACCGAAAGTATTTTCTCAAGTTGCAGAGCGAAGGACTGCCGAGCGTGCAGTCGTTCGGCAAGCCGCACTATTACTTCGCCGGATTGCAGGTCGACTACAAGGCGAACCGCGCTCGGGTGCTGACGACACGCGGCTCGGCCGGCATCGAGGTGATCGATGCCAGCTCGGGACAGAGCCGCACGATCGAGACGCCCAAGGGCTCGACGGTCAGCAGTCCGGCGTGGTCGCCCGATGGATCGAAGCTCGCCTACATCGCGAACTTCGACGATGCGTCGCGCGTCTATGTCGCCGATCTCGGCGGCGGCAAGTCGCATCAGGTCGCGGCCGCGCCGTTACTTGCCACGCTCGTCACCAACATCGACTGGACGGCCGACGGCAAGAGCGTCGTCGCGGTGCTCGTGCCCGATGGACGCAAGGCGGCGCCGAAGCGCCCCGACATCGAGACGGGTCCGATCGTTCGCATGACTGACGGCAAGAAGAACAAGACCCGCACCTACGCCAGCCTTCTGCGCGACGACTGGGACAGAGAGGCGCTCGAGTACTACTCGACGGGCCAGCTCGCGCTGATCGACGTGAAGAGTGGTGCGGTCAAGAAGATCGGCACGCCCGCGATGATCTTCGCTTTCGACGCATCGCCCGATGGCAAGTGGTATCGCGTGACGCTGATGCAGAAGCCCTTCTCATACATCGTGCAGTATCAGACGTTCGGCCAGGTCGAACAGCTGTGGGACGACGCGGGGAAGATGGTGACCGAGCTGGTCAAGCGTCCGCTGCGCGAGACCGACGCGCAGGACGACCAGCCGCCCGGCGCGCCCGCGGGTGCCGCGCGGAACGGCGCCGACACCGTGCGCCGCAACTTTGGCTGGATGCCGAATGGCGCCGGTCTCTATTTCCTGAAGCAGGATCCGGCGCCCGCGCGCAACGCCGCCGCCCCCGATGACAGCATTGGCGGTGATACGCCGCGCGGACCGGGTGGCAACGCGCCGCGCCGCAAGGATCACCTCATTCAGTGGCTGCCGCCCTTCGACGCGAGCAGCCAGAAGGTGCTGCTCGACAGCGACAATCGCATCGGCAGCGTCCTCTTCTCCGATGATGCGAAGATGGCGTTCATCGGCGAGAACACGAACGGCACCGGGCTCGTCTACGCCAAGTATTTCGACGAGCCGGCAAAGCGCTACACGATCTGGCGTCTGCGCGGCATCAACGCGAACGTCGCGCCGGCGCGCGGCGGATTCGGCGGCGGCGGTGGCGCGCGCGGCGGCACGGGCGATGACTCGCTCACCTTCTACCAGAACCCCGGCAACCTGATGAGCCGCCGCGGCAAGCTCGGCGCGCCGGTCGCGATGCTCTCATCGGATGGGCAGTACGCCTATCTCGAGGGGCTGCATTTCGCCAAGACGTGGGAGAAGCAGGCGCCCCGCGGATTCGTCGACAAGGTCGAGATCAAGACCGGAAAGAAGACGCCGGTGTTCGAGGGCGGCACCGATGCGTTCGAGACGGCGACGGCCGCGCTCGATGATGACTTCAACAAGTTCATCGTCGTTCGTGAATCGCCCAAGCAGGCGCCCGATGCCTATCTGCGCGACAAGTCCGGCCAGATGACGAAGCTGACGAACAACAAGGACTACACGCCCGAGT
>JALZAE010000241.1 GCA_030948535.1 Gemmatimonadota bacterium
GCCCATCAGTGTCTGGAAAACTTGATCGGCGGCGATCGCATCTTCCATCTCGACCTGCAGCAGCGTGCGGCGCTCGGGATCCATCGTCGTGTTCCAGAGCTGTAGCGGATTCATCTCGCCCAAGCCCTTGTAGCGCTGGATCGTCGCCTTGCTCGCATCGCCGTTGCCGAGTCGCGTGGCGTACTGCTCACGCTCCGCTTCGTCGTAGGCGTAGTACTCTTCCTTGCCCTTGGCGACGCGATAGAGCGGCGGCTGTGCGATGTAGATGAAGCCGGCGTCGATGAGCTGCTGCATCTGCCGATAGAAAAAGGTGAGCAGCAGGGTGCGAATGTGGGCGCCGTCGACGTCGGCGTCCGTCATGATGATGATCTTGTGATAGCGCGCGTTCTCGATCTCGAACTCATCTTTGATCCCGGTGCCGATCGCGGTGATGATCGTGCGGATCTCTTCGTTCGAGAGCACCTTGTCGATGCGCGCTTTTTCGACGTTGATGATCTTGCCGCGCAACGGAAGAATCGCCTGAAACATGCGATTGCGCCCCTGCTTGGCCGAGCCCCCGGCCGAGTCACCCTCGACGAGATAGAGCTCGCAGTGATCGGGATCGTCGAGCGAACAGTCGGCGAGCTTGCCGGGTAGGTTGCCGACATCGAGCGCCGACTTCTTGCGCGTGAGATCGCGCGCCTTGCGAGCCGCCTCGCGCGCGCGGGCGGCCGACACGGCCTTCTCGACGATCTGGTTCGCCGACTTCGGATGCTCCTCGAGGTACTGGCCCAGGAGCTCGTTCACCACCGACTTCACCGCGCCCTCGGCTTCCGAGTTGCCGAGCTTGGTTTTCGTCTGTCCCTCGAATTGCGGCTCGCGCACCTTGACCGAGAGCACCGCGGTCAACCCTTCGCGCACGTCGTCGCCCGAGAGCGTGAAGTCCGCCTTCTTGAGGAAATTCCCCTTGGAGGCGTAGGCATTGATCACGCGCGTGAGCGCGCTCTTGAAGCCGGTGAGATGCGTGCCGCCTTCGTGCGTGTTGATGTTGTTGACGAAGGAGAAGACGTTGTCGTTGTAGCCGTCGTTGTATTGGAGCGCCAGCTCGATGCCGATGTCGTCGCGCTCAGTCTCGATGTAAATGACGTCGGCGTGGAGCGGCTTCGACTTGTTGTTGAGGAAGCGCACCATCTCGCTGAGTCCGCCCTTGGCGAAGAAGGTCTCCTCGCGCTCCGAGCCCTCACGCTCGTCCTTGAGCGTGATCGTCACGCCCTTGTTCAGGAACGACAGCTCGCGCAGCCGCGAGGCGAGCGTGTCGTACTTGTAGATGAGCTCCGTAAAGATCTGCGGATCGGGCTTGAAGTAGACCTTCGTGCCCGTGTCCTTCTCTCGAATCTTGCCGAGCACCTTGAGCTTCGTCGTGGTGTCGCCGCGCACGAAGTCCATGTAGTGCTCTTTGCCGTCGCGGCGGATCCACACCTTGAGCGACTCGGAGAGCGCGTTCACGACCGAGACGCCGACGCCGTGCAGTCCGCCGGAGACCTTGTAGCTCTCCTTGTCGAACTTGCCGCCGGCGTGGAGCATCGTCATCGCGACTTCGACGCCCGTCATCTTCTCGATGGGATGCATGTCGACCGGAATGCCGCGTCCGTTGTCGACGACGGTGATCGAATTGTCGGAGTGGATGGTGACGTCGACGCTATCGGCGTATCCAGCCAGCGCCTCGTCGATCGAGTTGTCGACCACCTCGTACACCAGGTGGTGAAGGCCGCGCTCGGAGGTCGATCCGATGTACATGCCGGGGCGTTTGCGAACCGCCTCCAGGCCCTTGAGTACTTGGATTTGACCGGCGTCGTAGGTCGGCGGCTTGGTGCCTGTGGTCGTGGCCATGGATACCCTGGAAACCGCGTAATCAATCTACGGAACAAATACCGAAAATGCGCAGCATTTTCTCGATTCCGAAAGCTACTCCAAATTACTTAAAAATCAACGGTTTAGGGGGGATTTCGCACGTCCGGTTTTGACTCGGCGGCCGCCGCCGTTTCAGGCGGCTCAACCCATCAGCCGCCAGTGGATTTTCTTCACCTTTTCCCGACCCGGTTTCGCGTTCAAGGCGACCAACAGCTGGGGCTCCATCAGCGATAGCTCGTTCATCCACGAATTGGTCTTCACAGCGACGAAGAGCGTGCCGTCGCGGCTCACCGATTGTGGGCTCGTGACCTGCGCGATCGACTCGCCGACGAGCGATGCCCACTCCGGCACGACCGTCGCCTGCTCGACGCGATCGGTCAGCCCGCTCTGCGCGAGAAACGACGCGAGCACATCGCCGACCGGGACGGGTTTCCGCTTCTTCCGATCGGTCACGCGATGATCGATCCGGCGCTGATGCGCCAGCGGTCGAGCCGAGTCAGTCCCTGCGGGATGTCGGTTTGCCGCGGCACGGCGAGCACGGTCTGTCCGCGTCCTTCCGACTCGAGCAGCTCGAAGATCCGCGAGGAGCGTCGCGCATCGAGCTCGGCGAAGGGATCATCGAGGAGCGTCACCGGCTCGGTGCCCGTGGCGGCGCGCAACGTCGCCGCCTCGAGCAGCCGCAGTGCCATGGCCGCCGTGCGCTGCTGCCCCGCGCTGCCGTACAGGCGCAGCTCGCGCGAGTCGAGCGTCAGCTCGAGGTCATCACGATGCGGCCCCGCGTGCGTGAGGCCGCGCCGAATGTCGAGCGGGCGTTTGCGCTCCAAGGCGACGCGCAGCGCGGTCTCCGCATCATCCTTGGTATCGAGCGCGCTCACGTATCGAATGCGCGACGACCCATTCTCGCCGATCGCGGCGCACAGCTCTGAGAAGTGCGCGGCGTGCGCGTCGACCCACTCGCGTCTTGCGCGCCACAGGATCGCCCCGTGCTCGGCGAGCGCGGGCTCCCACACCGACACCCGCGATTCAACGTCTCCGCCGGACATGTTGCGCAACGCCGCGTTGCGATTCGCCAGTGCCGCGCGGTAGTGCGAGAGCGCATTGAGATATTGCCGCGATGTCAGCGCGAGCGCGACGTCGAGAAAACGCCGCCGTTCGCTCGGCGCGCCGGAGACGAGCACGGCGTCGGCGGGGGAGAAGATCACCGCGGCGAACGCGCCGAGCGCGTCCGTGAGGCGCGGCACTACACCGTCGTCGATGCGCGCCCGCTTTCGCTTGCCGGCGCGCTGAAAGCCGACCGACACGGCGCGCGCACGCCCGCCGTGAACGGAAGCGGCGAGGTGAAATCCGTCGGCGCCGAAGCGTACCAGGTCCACGTCGCGCGCGCCGCGAAAGCTTCGCAGGAGCTGCAAGTAGTAGAGCGACTCGAGCAGGTTCGTTTTTCCCTGTCCGTTGTCGCCCACGAGCGCGACACCTTCCGGCGGCAGCTCGATGTCGACGCGCTCGAGGTTGCGGAAATCGCGAATCGAAACGACCGAGAGCCGCGTCGATCCGATCCGCGGCTGCGGTGCGAGGGCTGAGGCACTCACGCCGCGATCACTCCGTCACTTGCCCGTGAAGCGCGCGGGGCGCTTCTCGAGAAAGGCCGCCATTCCTTCGCGCATGTCGGTCGTCGATGCCAGCAAGCCAAAATGATTGGCCTCGATGGCCAGACCCTCCTCGAGCGAGCTGTCCAGTCCGCGATTCACCGCCTCGATGCACATCGCGATCGCGACAGGTCCCTGGGCCAGCATCAACTTGAGCATCGCGCTCGCCGCCGAGAGCAGCTCGGCCTGCGGCACGACTTTGTTGACGAGACCGATGCGGTATGCCTCGGCGGCGTCGATCATCTCGGCGGTGAGCATGAGCTGCAGCGCGCGTCCCTTGCCGACCAGGCGCGGCAGCCGCTGTGTGCCGCCGTAGCCTGGCGCGATGCCCAGCTTCACCTCGGGCAGTCCGAGCTTCGCGTTGTCCGATGCGATGCGAATGTGGCAGGCGAGCGCCAGCTCGAGTCCGCCGCCGAGCGCGAAGCCATTCACCGCGGCGATGACGGGCTTGGGCGACTGCTCGAAGCGCGTGAACACAACCTGTCCGCGGCGCGCGCGTGCACGACCCGACAGCGATGTCTGCGTCGAGAGCTCCGCGATGTCGGCGCCGGCGACGAACGCTTTGACTCCCGCACCCGTTAGAATCACTGCGCCGACCTCATCGGCCGCGACCGCACGATCGATCGCCTCGCCGAGCTCCGCGATCGTCGCATCGTCGAGCGCGTTGAGCTTGTCGGGCCGATTGATCGTGATGGTCGCGATGCGCTCAGCGACGTCGAAGGTGAGGTTGGACATTGGGGTGGGGGGTGTAGGGTGTGGGGTGTGGTTGAGGGAGAGCACTGTGAGCCAACCACACCCCACGCCCAACACCCCACACCCGAATCTACTCGTACGGACTAGTTTTTGCTTTTCTCGGAGTCACATGGCGCATCGGTGGATTCTTCGAAAAGGGACCAAGGACAGCGGCTTCCGCTACGTGACGGAAGGCGGGAAAGCTGTTCGCCTAGCGAAGGAGCTGCAGCGCATCGACGTGCTGCGGATTCCGCCGGCGTGGCGCGAGGTGCACATCGCGGCGAGCGAGCGCAGCGCGGTGCAGGCGTGGGGCCTCGACGTCAAAGGGCGCAAGCAGTACCGCTACCACCAGCGCGCCGTCGATCGCGGATCCAGCCGCAAGTACTATCGCGTACGCCGGCTCGGCCGCGATCTGCCGCGCATCCGTGAGGCGTTGGCGAAGGACATGGGTGGCCAGGAGCTCACGCAGCGCCGAGTGACCGCGGGCGTGGTGCGATTGATCAGCGACGGATTCTTTCGCGTCGGCAGCGAACGCTACGCGAAGGAGAACAAGACCTTCGGCGTGTCGACGATGCTCAAGTCGCATGTGCGCGTGAAGCGCGACCTCGTGGAGTTCGTCTACATCGGCAAGCGGAACATCGAGCAGTGGCAGGTGATCGTCGACCGCGACCTGGCGAAATTCATCACGGACCTCTTGAAGACCCCGGGCCCGCGACTCTTTCGCTACTTCGGGGAGGACGGGTGGTCCGACGTCAACGCGCGCGACGTGAACGAGTACATCAAGGAGATCACCGGCGTGCGCTACAGCGCCAAGGATTTCCGCACGTGGGGCGGCACGCTGCGTCTGGCGACAGTGCTTGCGGACCTCGGCGTTCCGAAGAAGGCGCGGGAGCGCAAGAAGAATATCGTCACGGCCATCCGGCTCGTAGCCGCGGAGCTGGGCAACACGCCGGCGATCTGCCGGAAGTCATACGTG
>JALZAE010000273.1 GCA_030948535.1 Gemmatimonadota bacterium
AGTTCCCGACGCCCGACGCCCGACGCCCGATGCCCACTATGACCCATCTCCAGTGGCCCTTCTTCAGCGACGTCCACCGCACCCTCGTGCGCGATCTCGAGGAGTGGATCCCGATCGCCGTCGAGCCGCTGGCGCACAACGACGACGATGTCGACGCCACTTGCCGCGAATTCGTGCGCGTGCTCGGCGCGGGTGGCTGGCTGCGCTATGTCGTGCCGGCGACGTACGGCGGATTGCTGGAATCGCTCGACGTGCGCGCACTCTGTCTCATGCGCGAGCATCTCGCGCGTGTATCCGGGTTGGCCGATTTTTCTTTCGCTATGCAAGGGCTCGGCAGCGGGCCCATCACCCTCTTCGGCTCGGACGCGCTCAAGGAGCGCTACCTTCCGCGGGTGTGCGCGGGCGACGCCATCGCGGCGTTCGCGATCTCGGAGTCAGGCGCCGGCTCGGACGTCGCCGCCATGTCCACGACGGCACGCCGCGATGGATCCCACTGGGTGATCGATGGCGAGAAGACGTGGATCTCGAATGCCGGGATCGCCGACCACTACATCGTCTTCGCGCGCACGCCCGACTTTGGCGAGCGCGCATTCGGCGCCTTCGTCGTCGACGCCGATGCGCCGGGCTTCAGCGTGCGCGAGCGGATCGACGTCATCGCGCCGCACCCGCTCGGTACCATCGCGTTCGACGCCTGCCGCGTGGCCGAGGGCGCGATGGTTGGCGCGCCGGGCAAGGGACTGTCGGTGGCGCTGGGAACGCTGGATGTCTTTCGTCCCACGGTCGCGGCCGCCGCGCTCGGCTTCGCGCGGCGGGCGCTGGACGAAGCGGTCAGCTTCGTGCAGGATCGAGAGATCATGGGACGCAAGCTCAGCGAATATCAGCTCACGCAGGCGAAGCTGGCAGACATGATGACCGCGATTGATGCCAGCGCGCTGCTCGTCTATCGCGCGGCGTGGATGCGCGACAATGGCGCGGCGCGCATTACCCGCGAAGCGGCGATGGCGAAGATGTTCGCGACGGAAGCGGCGCAGCGCGTGATCGACGACGCGGTGCAGCTGCTCGGCGGGCGCGGCGTTGTGCGAGGAGAGCCGGTGGAGCGTCTATATCGGGAGATCCGCGCGCTCCGCATTTATGAAGGAACCACCGAAGTCCAAAAGATCGTGCTCGCCGCCCATCTACTGGCCGAGCGTCGTGAGGGGAGGAGTAACGAATGACCAAGAGTGCCCACGTCGATACCTTCGCGCGTGATCTATTGCCGCCGCCCGATACCTGGCCGGTGATGGATTTCGCGTCGATCCCGGAGCTGTCCTATCCCGGGCGACTGAACTGCGCCGGGGAGCTGGTGGACAAGTGGGTGAACAGCGGCGCCGCGCATCGGGTGGCAATCTACTTCCCCGGGGGCCGATGGACGTACCGCGAGCTGATGGAAAACGCCAACCGCATCGCGCACGTCCTCGTCGACGACCTGGGCATCGTTCCCGGCAACCGCGTGCTACTCCGTGGCTACAACGGACCGATGATGGCGGCGTGCTGGTTGGCGGTGCTCAAGGCCGGCGGCATCTGCGTGACGACCATGCCGCTGCTGCGCTCGCGCGAGCTGGCGTACGTCTGCGAGAAGGCGCAGATCGCGGTCGCGCTCTGCGATCATCGGCTGCAGACCGAGCTCGAGACGGCGTCACTCACGGCGACGTGCCTGACGACGCGCATCTCGTTCGGCGGTGATGAAGAGGGCACGCTCGACGAGATGATGCGCGGCAAGCCCGCGCAATTCACCAACGTCGATACCGCGGCCGACGACCTGGCGATGATCGCCTTCACATCGGGCACGACCGGCCAGGCAAAGGGAACGATGCAGTTTCACCGCGACATCCTCGCGGCGTGCGACTGTTTTCCCGTGCACGTGTTGAAGCCGAGCCAGCACGACATCTTCTGCGGCTCGCCGCCGCTGGCGTTCACCTATGGGCTGGGCGGCGTTCTGCTCTTTCCCTTGCGCGCCGGCGCGTCGACGATTCTGCTCGAGCAGGCGACGCCGCCGCATCTCCTGCAAGGCATTCAGGACTTTCACGCGACGGTGTGCTTCACCGCGCCGACTGCCTATCGCGCGATGGCATCCATGGCGGAAGACTTCGACATCTCCAGCCTCAAGAAATGTGTGTCGGCCGGCGAGCATCTGCCCAAGGCGACGTTCGAGAAATGGCGCGAGGCGACTGGCATCAAGATCATCGACGGCATCGGATCGACCGAGATGTTCCACATGTTCATCAGCTCTTCGGGCGAAGACATTCGCCCGGGCGCCACGGGACGCGTGGTGCGCGGCTATCGCGCGAAGATCGTCGACGACGATGGCCACGAGCTTCCCGTCGGC
>JALZAE010000274.1 GCA_030948535.1 Gemmatimonadota bacterium
GGCGATGGTGGCGATCGAGCCATCCTCAAACGCGAGTTGAATCGACGCGACGTCGTCGCCGCGGACGCCGTCGACCGCGGCGCTCACCACCGACACGTCATGAATGGCGGAGCCGGCGAAGAAGCGAGCGATGTCTATGAAGTGGCATGCCTCGCCGACGATGCGCCCGCCGCCCGATTCGCGATCCTGCGTCCAGTGCTCGGCGGGGATGTGGCCGGCGTTGCAGAGAATGGTGATCGCGAGTGGACCGGAGCGTCCCGCGAGCGCCCGCTTGGCCTTCACGGACAGCGGCGCGAACCGACGATTGAAGCCGACACACAAGCGCGCGTGTGTGGTCGCGAGCGCATCGCGAATGCGACCGACGTCGTCCGCGCGCAGGGCCAGCGGCTTCTCGACGAAGACGTGCTTCCCCGCCTCGAGCGCACGCACGACCCAGTCCGCGTGCGAGTCGTGCCTCGTGGTGACGACGATGGTATCGATCGCGGCATCCTCGAGCAGCGCGGAGGCTTCGGTCGTCGCGCGACGAAAGCCTGTCGATTTGCCGACGACGGCCGCCGAGATCCCTCCGCCCGAGGCGAGAATCTCGAGAGACGCGCCGGCGCTCGCAAAGGCCGGGATCAGCACGCGTGATGCGAAGTTTCCCGCGCCGATCCAGCCGATCGAACCGCTTCCCGTCGCAGTGCTTCCGGTGCGCAGCATCACCGTGCGCCGGGCAGCGACGTCGCGCGCTTTGCTCGAGTACGTGAGCACGATACCCAGACTCGGCTCCGACCCCGCGACGACATCGTAGGCGCGCGCGGCGTCTTCGACCGCAAAGCGATGCGAGATCAGCGCGGCGGGATCGAGGCGCCCGTCGGCCATCAGCGCGAGCGCCGCGGCGAAGTTGCGCCCTTCTGTCCATCGCACGAAGGCAGCGGGATAGTCGACGCCTTTGTCCTCGTGCACCGGATCGTACCGGCCAGGGCCGTAGCTGCACGACACCTGGAAGCTCAGCTCCTTCTTGTAGAAATCCTCTCGCTTGAGCGCGAGTCCCGTGATGCCCACGAGCACGATACGCCCGCGTTTGCGCGCCATCTGCGCCGCGGCGTGCATCGGATCGTCCGAATCGGTGGCGAGCGTGAGGAGGACGATGTCGGCGCCGTCGCCGCCCGTCGCATCCGTTACCGCTGCGGCGACGTCGACGCCCTCGCTCGCGCGAATCGCCACCGCGCCGAAGCGCTCGGCCATCGCGACGCGATCCGCGGCGCGATCGATGCCGATCACGCGACAGCCGTTGGCGCGCGCGAGCTGCACGGCGAGGAGTCCGATCAAGCCAAGTCCGTAGACCACCACGGTCTCGCCAAGCGTCGGCGCGGCGAGACGCAGTCCCTGCAACGCGATCGCCGCCAGCGGCGCGAAGGCGGCGGCCTCGAAGCTCACACCGTCGGGGATCCTAGCGGCCAGCGTCTGCGTGACGCGCACGTACTCGGCGTGCGGACCGTTCGTCACCACGCGGTCGCCGGCGGCAAAGCGCTCGACGCGTGAGCCGGTCTCGACCACTACACCCGCCTGGCAGTATCCGAGCGGAATCGGCGCGTCGAGCTTGGCGCGAACGGCGTCGAGCGTTGGGCGCAATCCATCGGTGCGCACCTTGTCCAACACTTGACGGACTTTCTCGGGCTGCTTGCGCGCCTTGTCGAGCCAGCTGGCGCGGCCGAAGTCGATGAGCATGCGCTCGGTGCCCGCCGAGACGACGGTGGCGCGACTCTCGACGACGAGCGTCGGCCCGCTGGCGACGGGGACCGGAACGTCGACGAGTTGCGTCGAACCGTCGGCGAGCGATTGCAGCAGATGGATCATGCGGAGAGATTCACGGAATGGCCGGCTACAAAGGTAAGCGTCTGATGGACGTCGCGCTGGTAACGATCGCGGCGCCGCTCTGGGTGCCCGCGACCGCGATCATTGCGTTGTTCGTGCGCGCGAAGCTCGGCACGCCGCTGCTCTTCTCGCAAGACCGGCCCGGCATGCACGGACGCACTTTTCGCATCTACAAGTTCCGCACGATGCGCGATGCGCGCGATGCGTCGGGACGTCTGCTCCCCGACTCCGACCGGTTGGTTTCGTTCGGCCGCTTTCTGCGATCGACGTCGCTCGATGAGCTGCCGGAACTGTGGAACGTGCTGCGCGGCGACATGAGTCTCGTCGGACCGCGGCCGCTCTTGCCGCAATACCTCGCGCGCTATTCGGCCGAGCACGCGCGGCGCCACGACGTGCGCCCGGGCGTCACGGGCTTGGCGCAGGTGTCGGGACGGAACGCTCTCTCGTGGCGCGAGAAATTCGATCTCGATGTGTACTACGTGGGCCATTGCTCGCCGCGACTGGATGTCGCGATCCTCTGGCGCACGATGCTCGCGGTCTTCCGGCGAGAAGGGATCAGCGCCTCCGGCGACGCGACGATGCCGGAGTTCACCGGCTACGATTGAACGCCGCGCGCCATCGCCGGCGCAGCGAGCTTCGCGCGCGCGAGCTCGATCACCCGAGCTTGATCGTCTTCGCTCAGACTCGAGCTCGACGGCAGACACACTCCGGTCGAGTACAAGCGCTCCGCCACCGAACCACCGACCACTCTGCACGCGGCGTACAGCGGTTGCGTGTGCATCGGCCGCCAGACCGGACGACTCTCGATGTCGTCGGTGCCGAGCGCCGCGATGAGAGCGAGCGGCGTCGCCGGGGCTTCAGGTGGATCGAGGAAGATCACGCTCAGCCAGCGCGAATGCGTGCCCCACGGCGCTTCCGGCTGCAGCGAAACACCGGGCAGCTCGCCGAGTGCATCGGCGTAACGCTGTGCGACGGCGCGGCGTGCGACCACCCGGTCGTCGAGCACCTTCAACTGCCCGCGTCCGATTCCCGCGAGCACGTTGCTCATCCGATAGTTGTAGCCGACCTCGGTGTGCACGTACTCGATCGCCGGCTCGCGCGACTGGTTCGCCCACTTGCGCATGCGAGCCAGCGCGAGCGGATCCTTGCTGATCACCATGCCGCCGCCCGTTGTGGTGATTATCTTGTTTCCGTTGAACGACAGGATCGAGTAGTCCGCGGTAGTGGCCGTCTGGCGTTCTCGATAGGTCGCGCCGAGCGATTCGGCGGCGTCTTCGACGAGCGTGACGCCATACTCCGCGCAGCTCGCGGCGATCGGGTCGATGTCGGCGTGCTGCCCATAGAGATGAACGACGACGAGCGCCTTGGGCAGCTCACCACGTTTCGCGGCGTCCCGCAGATAATCCGCGACGAGCGCGGGATCGATATTCCCCGATGTCATTTCACTGTCGATGAATACCGGCTCGGCGCCAACATACTGAATCGGAAACACCGACCCCGCGAAGGTGAGCGTCGAGACGGCGACGCGATCGCCCGCGCCGACGCCGATCGCCCGCAAGATGAGATGCAGCGCCGCCGTGCCGCTGCCGACGGCGAGCGCACTCACGCCATGCCCGAGGCGTTCCGCCATCTCGCGCTCGAAGCCATCGAGGTTCGCGCCGACGGTCGTGAGCCAGTTCGTGCGAAAAGCTTCGTCGATGAACTCGCGCTCGTGCCCACTCATGTGCGGCACCGACAGGTAGATGCGGGGACGCGTCACTTGGCAAGAGCTCCGCTCGAGAGCTCCGCGCGCAGCGCGCTCGCTTCGCGACCGGTGCCGAACCCGGTCGCGACGCGCAGCGGCACACCTCCCGTCACGCGCGCGCGGAGCGTCACGGAGAGCGCGGGGCGCTTCTCGGCGTAGCGCTCGGACATCCATCCAGCGACGGATGACTCGTCGCCCGTCGCGTATCGCACCTCATGCGCGTGCTCGGACACGAGGGCAATATCGTCCGCGGAGCCGTCGACGAGCCAGTGGAGCGTCGCGTCCGCGGACTCGCCGTGTGGGAGCGCGAGCTCATCGATGATGATCGCGCCACCGTCGCGCAGCACGCAGTTGCGC
>JALZAE010000301.1 GCA_030948535.1 Gemmatimonadota bacterium
CTCCGCAAGGGCGCGCAGCTCCGTCGCGGCTTCAGCGATGATGACACCGTGCCCCGCGAGAATGAGTGGCTTGCTGGCGTTCGTCAGCAGACGCGCCGCTTCCCGTACCGCGCGGCGATCGATGACAGCGGCCGCCGGAAATCCCGGGGCGTTGAGGGTGACATTCCAGTCCGGCACCACGCGCGCCTGTTGCGCGTCCTTGGTGACGTCGATCAACACGGGGCCCGGCCGCCCGCTGCGCGCAATGTGAAACGCCTCGTGAAAGACGCACGGCAGATCCTCCGCGCGGCTCACCCGATAGTTGTGCTTGGTGATCGGCAGCGTGATGCCGGTGATGTCTGTTTCCTGGAATGCGTCCTTGCCAAGAACGGCGCTCGACACCTGTCCGGTGATCGCGACGAGCGGCGTGCTGTCCATCCAGGCGTTGGCGATGGGTGTCACGAGATTGGTGGCGCCCGGTCCGCTCGTCGCGATGCAGACGCCGGTTTTCCCGGTCGAGCGCGCGTAGCCCTCGGCCGCGTGACCGGCGCCCTGTTCGTGGCGGCAGAGCACGTGACGAATGCGATCGCGATACTCCCACATGGCGTGGTAAAAGGGCATGATCGCGCCGCCGGGAATGCCGAACATGACCTCGACATTCTCGCGCACCAACGCCTCGCACATCACCTGTGCGCCCGTCCGTTCTTCGGTGACGGAGCGCGTGACGACAAGCGGGACGCGGGACGCGGGCAGCGTAATGGGCTCGGCGGTCACGAGGTAACGCCCGCCTTCGGCCGGTACAGCTCACGCGTCGAATAGGTGATTGCGTCGATCGCCACCGCCATCGATTCACTCGGAACTTCGACGCTTGCGTGCGCCGGCAGCTCGAGCACGGCGCCGCGCGCAGCGTTCGTCACCATGGCGGCGTAACGCGCGAGCCAGCCGCGCGTGTAACGCGGCGCAGGCGGCGACCATTCGGCACGACGAACGCGGAGAACCGCCTCACTCAGCTCCACGCCGAGTTTGCGCTCGGGCAAATCGATACAGACGATGTCCCCATCGCGAATGAGTCCGATTGGACCACCCTCGGCGGATTCGGGCGAGACGTGGCCGATGCACAGCCCGCGTGTCCCTCCCGAGAATCGGCCGTCTGTGAGCAGCGCCACTTCGCCGCCGATCGGCATACCCTTGAGCATGCTCGTGAGCGATAGCATCTCGCGCATTCCCGGCCCGCCGCGCGGGCCTTCGCCGCGTACGACTACGACTTCGCCGGAGCGGATCGTGTTGAGCCGCACCGCCGCGATCGCCGACTCCTCATCCTCAAAAACGCGCGCCGGGCCGCGAAAGGTCAGCTCGTGGTGCTCGACGGCGCCGATCTTTATCACCGCACCGTCTGGCGCGAGATTGCCGAACAGGACGCACAGCGAGCCGCGCGCGGAATGCGGCTGCGTGATGGGGCGGATGCACTCCTGGTCCAGATTCCTGACGTCCTCGATGTTCTCGCCCAGCGTCTTGCCTGTGACTGTGAGCGCGTCCATGAAAAGAGTCTCAGGCTTTTGCGCCAGCTCCTTGAGCAGTGCCGGCACGCCACCGGCGGCGCCGACATCCTGGATGTGCCACTGCCTGTTGCCGTCCCACGCGGGCGAGACTTTCGCCAGATGCGGAACGCGCTCCGCGACTTCGTTGAATCGCGCCAACGGATATTCGACGCCGGCTTCGTGCGCAACCGCGATGACGTGGAGCAGCGTGTTGGTCGAGCCACCCATCGCCACGTCGAGGGCCACCGCGTTGTCGATGGCGTCGGCGGTGACGATGTCGCGAAAGCGAATCCCGCGGCGGAGGAGCTCCAGTAACTGGTGCGCGGCCGCTCGCGCCAGCTCGTGCCGCTTGGGCGACACCGCGAGAATTGTCCCGTTCCCCGGCAGCGCGATGCCGAGCGCTTCGCAGAGGCAGTTCATCGAGTTGGCGGTGAACATCCCGCTACAGCTTCCACACGTCGGACAGCCGGCGATCTCGAGCTCCTCGAGACGGGTGTCGTCGATCGTGCCCGCCGCGCGCGCGCCGACGGCCTCGAACACCGAGATGAGATCGACTTTCTGACCGCCGCGATCCACGCCCGCCGCCATCGGTCCCCCTGACACAAAGATCGTCGGGATATTCACGCGCGCCGCGCCCATCAGCATCCCCGGCACGATCTTGTCGCAGTTGGGGATGCAGATCATCGCGTCGAAGCAGTGAGCCTGCACCATCGTCTCGACCGAGTCGGCGATCAGCTCGCGCGAGGGCAGCGAGTAGCGCATCCCCTCGTGACCCATCGCGATGCCGTCGTCGACGCCGATGG
>JALZAE010000303.1 GCA_030948535.1 Gemmatimonadota bacterium
GTTGCGCATCGTCGGCGGGCCGCCCGCGGTGACCGGCTGGCTTCGCGCGCGGAAGATCGCGGCGATTCGCGTCGATCGCTCGGAGGCGGAGCTCGCCTTCGATTCGTTCGGCGTCACGCATCGTCCAACACGCTCGAAGTGGATGGTCGACACGATGCGCGCGGCGATCCGTCGCGTGCCCCCGGCCCAGCAAGAGCGCGCCGCCCGGCGCTTCGAACGCGACGCGCGAGACACCAGCACACCCGACGAGATGACGCGGCTGCTCGACGGACTGGTCCGTCATCGATGGATCAGCGTGGAGCACTCGGCGCTGGTGCTGCGCGACATGCGTGTGACGACGACTACGCCAGGTCGCCTTCGCGGCGCGCTGCCGGCCGGCACCGAGAGCGCGCACAAGAGCGGCACGACCGCCACCTCGGACAGTGGCTTCACCGCGGGTGTCAACGATGTCGGCATCATCACGCTGGCCGGCGGTCAACAGCATCTCGCAGTCGCGATCTTCGTACGCGCGCGGGCCATGAAGATCGAAAACGCCGAAGCGGTCATCGCGCGCATCGGCCGCGCGGCGTACGATTGGGCGCCGTGATTCCACAGCAAGAGAACACTCCAGCGCGACCGAGCACACCGCGGCCGGCGTACGACATCGCCAGCTGGCGCTCGCGCATTCCAATTTTGCGGTCGCTGATCCCGCTCAACAACTGCTCGCACTCTCCGCAGACACACGACACGCGTGCCGCGGCCGATCGCTATCTCGATGGCTGGAATCGCACCGGGATGGATTGGGACGGCTGGATGGCGGAAGTCCAGCAGGCGCGCGAGTCGTTCGCGCGGCTCATCAACGCGCCGCCGGAGAGCGTGGCTGTCTGCGGCTCGGTATCGCAGGCGACGAGCAGTATCGCCAGCGCGCTGCGATTGAGCGGCGAGCGCAATCGACTCGTCGTCAGCGAAGCGGAATTTCCGACGGTCGGACACGTGTGGCTCGCGCAGCAATCGCGCGGTGCGAACGTCGCCTGGGTGCCCGTGCGCGATGGCGTCACCGATCCGGACGATTATCGGAGCGCCATCGACGAGCGGACGGCGATCGTGTCGGCGTGCCACGGCTTCTATCAGACCGGATTCGTCCAGGACATTCCCGACATCGCGCGCATCGCGCACGAGCGCGGTGCGCTGCTCTTCGTCGACGCCTATCAGACGATAGGCACGCGCCCGATCGACGTCGCCGCGCTGGACGTCGACTTTCTCGCCTCGGGCTGCCTGAAGTTTCTCATGGGCATTCCGGGGATCGCCTTCCTTTATGTGCGGCCGGCGCTCATCGCGTCGCTCGAGCCGACGATCACGGGATGGTTCGGCCGCCGCGATCCGTACGCCTTTCGCGTGAAGGAGCTCGACTGGTCCCGGACTTCCTCGCGCTTCGACATGGGTACGCCGCCGGTGATCGAGTCGTACATCGCGCGTGCGGGCATGTGCATTGTCGAGGAAATCGGCGTCGATGCCATCCATGACTGGACCACCATGCTGTCGCGGCGGCTGATCGATGGCGGCGCGGCGCGCGGGCTCTCACTGCAGGGCACGACCGATCCCGCCCGGAAAGCCCCGACGACCGCCTTTCTCTGCCGCCGCGACTCTCACGCCGTCGAGCTGCAGCTCCGCGAGCGCGGCATCATCGGCTCGGCGCGCGGCTCGGTGATCCGCATCGCGCCGCACTTCTACAACACGTTCGACGACATCGACCGCGCGCTCGACGCGCTCGTCGAGATCGGCCCATGACGCCGAGGGAGACCTTCTCGTCGAAGTTCGGCGTGATGATGACCATGCTCGGCGTCGCCCTCGGACTCGGCAACGTGTGGCGGTTTCCGTATCTCGTCGGAAAGTTCGGCGGCTCGGCGTTCGTGCTGTTCTATGTGATCATCGTCGTCGTGATCGGAATTCCCGCGCTGATGGCGGAGTGGGCGCTCGGGCGCCAGACGCGACGCGGCACGCTCGGCGCCTTCGTGCGCGGCGGATTCCCGGGCGGCCGATACGTCGGCTGGTTGCTCGGCTTCGTGGTGTTGGCGGCGACCGGCTATTACACGAGCGTGATCGGATGGGTGCTGTATTTCGCCGTCGGGCAGCTGGCGCACGCGGCGGGCGTGGCAATGCACGCGCCGGCAGTATTGCCGCCGGAGACCGGCTTCGTCGCGCGCTCGCTCGGGCTACAGCTCATGTGTACCGCGCTCGTGATCGGGAGCTGCGCGATCGTGCTCGTGCGCGGGCTGCGCGGCGGCATCGAGAAGGCGAGCAAATGGATCATCCCCGCGCTCTTCCTCGTGCTCTTCGTCTGCATCGCCCGATCGCTGACGCTGCCCGGCGCGATGGCGGGCGTGCGCTGGTACATCCTCAAGTTCGATCCGAGTCAGTTTACCGCGAAAGTCGCCGTCGCCGCGCTCGGCCATACGATCTTCACGCTCTCGCTGGGCGGCACTTTCATGGTGGTATACGGCTCGTACTTGAACGCGGACGACAAGCTGAGCAAGGCGGCG
>JALZAE010000324.1 GCA_030948535.1 Gemmatimonadota bacterium
GGCCAAGGCGGCGAGGATCGCATCCGCGTCGGCCTTCGCGGCGCGAGCGTCGGCGCATCGATCGATCTTCGCGACGCATCGCAGGTCGAGCGTCTCACGGCCCGGCTCGGCGAATTGAAGCAGACGCTGGCGAACCACGGTCTCGAAAGCGAATCGCTTCGCGTCCGCAACATTGCCGTCGCCGCCGCGCCGGTCATGGATGAAGTCACACGCAGCACGGGAGCCGCCGCCTCGCAGGCAGTTCGCGATGTGGATCTGCTCCGCACCCCCGCGTCGGCGATGTCCGACGGCGCGTCCACTCCCAACCGCGAACGCGGTCAGGGTCAGCAGAGCTCGCGCGAAGATGCGCGCCACGGCTCGCAAACCTCCGACGATCCGCGTCAGCGCGCACGCCGGGAGCAGAAAGGAGATCGCACTCGATGAGCAATCCGGTCACGTCGATCATCACGCCGCCCAACTCGCCGGGCTACACGCCGGCGCAGCTGCAGGGCGCGGGCGGCAAACTGGGAAAGAATGAATTCCTCAAGCTGCTCGTGGCACAGATGCGAAATCAGGATCCCGACAAGCCGATGGATGGAACGCAGCTCGCCACACAGCTCGCGCAGTTCTCGAGCGTCGAGCAGCTGCTGAACATCGGCACCGCGATGGACGCGCAGTCGGCGAGCAGCTCCGCCATGGCCGCCGCGATCAGCGCGAACGCCGCGATGGGCTCCATTGGCAAGATCGTGACGGCCGCGGGCAAGGACGTCGCGATCACCAATGGCACTCCCGCCGCGGTCACCGTGAAGGTCGGCGGCGCGGGAGGTGCCGGCACACTGGAGATCCACGATGGCAGCGGCGCTCTGGTCGGCACGCGCGCGCTCGGGTACGTCCCGGGCGGCTTGCAGACGATCGACGTCGGCAGCGCGCAGAACGGCCTCGCGACCGGCAATTACACCTACGCCGTGAAGGTCGTGTCGACGGACAAGACGGATGTCGGCGTGACCACGTACACCGTCGGCAAGGTGGACGGCGTGATCTACACCAGCGCCGGCCCCATCCTCACCGCCGGCTCACTCTCGATTCCCTTTGCCTCGGTCGTTCAGGTCAAGAGCGGCTCGTGATGTAATACCGGCCGTCGCCGCCGCCAGCGCGACGACGGTCTTCGAACACGATACCTCACTCCCTCACTCGCTTCAGGAGAATACGGATGCTTCGCTCGCTCTTCGCCGGCGTTTCCGGCCTGCGCAATCACCAGGTGCGCATGGACGTACTCGGCAACAACATCGCCAACGTCAACACGGTCGCGTTCAAGTCCGGCCGCGTGACCTTCAAGGAAGGCTTTGCTCAGCTGCTGCAGGGTGCCAGCCGTCCGCCCGGTGACCACGGCGGTATCAACCCGATCCAGGTCGGCTCGGGATCGCAGATCGGCTCGGTCGACACGCTGATGACGCAGGGCAACATCGAAGCGACCGGCCAGCAGACGGACATGGCGATCAACGGCGATGCGTTCTTCGTCGTCGCCAAGGGCAACGACCATTTCTACACGCGCTCGGGCAACTTCCAGCTCGACGCCGACGGACGCTTCGTCTCGCCGACGAACGGCTTCGTCGTGCAGGGCAAGATGGCGAAGGACGGCACGCTGCTCGACGGCATCACCGATGTCCGCCTTCCCGTCGGCCAGAAGACGGCGGCGAAGGTCACGCAGAAGGTCGGCATCGCCGGCAACCTGAACTCGAACGCCGACAACTTCGTCTCCTCAGCTCCACCGGCCGCGCCCGACATCAACAGCACCGCCGACCGCGATTTCCCGGCGAACGCGAACTCGTACATGTCGACGTCGATCGGCGTCTTCGACTCGCTCGGCACCAAGCAGGAGCTCAAGGTCACCTTCTACAAGACCGGCGCGACGACCTGGAACTGGCAGGTCGAGAATCCCGATCCGACGAAAATCACCTGGACCGGCAGCGGCACCGCGACCTTCGGACCCGACGGCAAGCTCATCACCTTCTCGACCCCGACGGTCACGTCGACCGCGCCCTCCGACGGCGCCAACGCCATGAGCCTGGTACTCGATCCGAGCGTAGGCGACATCAACGGCCTCACGACCTTCGCCGGCAACAACACGGCCGTCGCCAAGAGCCAGGACGGCTACGCCGCCGGCCAGCTCGAGAACTTCTCGATCGATCGCAGCGGCATCGTCACCGGTCAGTTCACCAACGGCGTGACGGTCACGCTGGCGCAGATCGCGCTGGCCGACTTCAACAACCCCGGCGGCTTGCTCCGCGTCGGCGACAACATGTACTCGCAGTCCGGCAACTCGGGTGATGCCGTGGTCTCCGTCGCCAACGGCGGCTCGCAGTCGTCGCTGACCTCGGGCGCGCTCGAGCTCTCCAACGTCGATCTGGCGCAGGAGTTCACGAACATGATCATCACGCAGCGCGGCTTTCAGGCCAACGCGAAGACGATCACGACGTCGGACGAAATGCTTCAGGAATTGGTGAATCTGAAGCGGTAGTCCGCACGCAGGGAACGCAGTCAGGCGGGCGTCGGTCTAGCTGACCGGCGCCCGTGTTGTGTACAGCGAAACAGGTGGCGAGCCGACACTCTCTATGCGTGACTGCGACCCGGTTCGTGCCGTCAGAATCCGGGCGCGGTCGCTCTGTCACGAGGCTCACTGATGTCGCACCCTACACCGCCAAGCTCCAATGACCGCCGCCGCGATTTCGCGGCGGAAGCCGTCGCGCGCGCGCATGGCGGAGCCGAGCGCTCGCGCGCGACGCCTGAGCCCGCGAGCTCGGCACCGGTTGACTTCGCGGGAGCTCCATCGCGCTGGGTGATCGCCGGCGTGGGCATCGTCGCGCTCGTGTTGTCGCTCGCGATCGGGCGTTGGGTGGGGACGCTCTACCAGGTCTCCGACAATCAGCGACAAATCCAGCTCGTGCTCACGCAGCTGCAGGCGCTGGTCAACGCGCAGCAGACGCTCGCCGATCTCGCCGTCCAGGGCGGCGACGGGACGCGCACCATCAGCGACAAGTCCGACGACAACGCGCGCGAGCGCATCGCCGCGCTCGGCATCCTCGACCTCCCCCACCGAACCGGAGACGCGCTCGTCCCCATTCGCGACGCCGAACGAGCGTATCGGTTCGCCGTGATGAAAGAGTTCGAGCTGATCACCGCAGGCGACATCGGCGGCGCCCTCGCCGTGCTCAACAGCGAGATCAAGCACGACTACACCGACCTCAGCCAGCAGCTGCGCGACAACATCATCATTTACGAAGACGCCGCGCTTCGATCGCGCAAGCTCGCCGACGCGGCGACCGTGGGCGCGCTCTTCCTCGCGGTCTGCGTCGTAGTGTTCCTCGCCAGCCAGCTGACGCGCGCGCGGCGTCACGCCGTCGCGATGACGCAGGAGCGCACGCGCTCGCGCAACAGCGAGGAGCGATTCCGGTCGCTCGTGCAAAATTCCTCGGACGTCATCACCGTCATCGAGCGCGACACGACGATCCGCTTCGTGAGTCCCGCGGCCGAGCGCGTACTCGGCTACCTGACGAGCAACCTCCTCGATAGCCGCCTGTCGAGCCTGCTGCACGCCGACGACCGGCCGCGCGCCCTCACGCTCCTCACGGACGCGAGCCAGCGGGAGGGTGTGCAGAAGCCCGCCGTGTGGCGCGTGCGGCACGCCGACGGCCGGTGGCTGTACATGGAGAACGTCGCCACGAACTTGCTCGGCGATCCGACCGTCGGCGGCATCGTGCTCAACACGCGCGATGTCAGCGAGCGCATGCTCCTCGAGCAGCAGCTCACGCATCAAGCCTTTCACGATTCGCTCACGGGCCTCGCGAATCGCGCGCTCTTCCGCGACCGCGTCGAGCACGCCCTCGCGCGCGACAATCGCAAGGCGGCCAGCGGCGTCGCGGTGCTCTTTCTCGACCTCGACAACTTCAAGGCGGTCAACGACAGCCTCGGGC
>JALZAE010000328.1 GCA_030948535.1 Gemmatimonadota bacterium
GTCAAGTGCGGCCTGATCCAAATGTCGAATGCCTGCGACACGGGCGAGAAGATCGAGACGATTCGTGAGGCCAACGTCGCGAAGCACATGAAGTTGATCGAGCGCGCGGGCAAGGAAGGGGTGCAAATCCTCTGCATGCAGGAGATCTTCACCGGCCCGTATTTCTGCGCCGAGCAGAATCCGCGGTGGTACGAGGGCGTGGAGAAGATTCCCGATGGACCGACGACGAAGCTGATGCAGGAAGTCGCACGGAAGTACCAGATGGTGATCGTCGTGCCGCTGTACGAGGAAGAGTCGACCGGCATCTACTACAACACAGCGGCCGTGATCGACGCCGACGGCAACTATCTCGGCAAGTACCGAAAGAATCACATCCCGCAGTGCGGGCCGGGGTTCTGGGAGAAGTTCTACTTCCGCCCCGGCAACCTCGGCTACCCGGTGTTCGACACGCGCTACGGCAAGGTCGGTGTTTACATCTGCTACGACCGCCACTTTCCCGAGGGTGCGCGCGAGCTCGGCCTGAATGGCGCCGAGATCGTGTTCAATCCGTCGGCGACGGTGGCGGGGTTGTCGGAGTATCTGTGGAAGCTCGAGCAGCCCGCGCACGCCGTCGCCAACGCGTACTTCGTCGGCGCGATCAATCGCGTCGGCTTCGAGGCGCCGTGGAACATCGGCGAATTCTACGGCCAGAGCTATTTCTGCGATCCGCGCGGAAAAATGTTGGCGGAAGCCAAGCGCGACGCCACTCAGCTGATCACCGCGGAACTCGACCTGGATGTGATACGGGAAGTCAGAAATGTCTGGGCGTTCTACAGAGATCGTCGACCTGAGACGTATGGTGGCCTCTGCAAACTGTAGGGGCCGGCGATGTCAGATGGCAGATGGCAGATGTCAGTCGTGATGAGTAGCAACTGACGTCCTCCGTGTCTGGCATCTGACGTCTGGCATCTGGCGTCTTCAACTCCTGTCACGAGGATTTCACAATGCGCCTGCAGTGTATTCTCGGTTTCGTCGTCATTGCGATAGCGCCACTCTCCGCGCAGGAGCCTGGTCCCCCGACCACGAAGATGATCCCGCACGTGGACACTTTGCACGGCGACGTGCGCGTGGACAACTACTTCTGGCTTCGCGAAAAAACCAATCCCGCGGTGATCGCGCACCTCAACGAGGAGAACGCCTACACCGCCGCGAAGATGAAGCACACCGAGGCACTTCAGGACCGTCTCTACAACGAGATGCTCGGACGCGTGAAAGAGACCGACCTCTCGGTCCCCTATTTCGATCACGGCTACTGGTATTACACGCGCACCGAGAAGGGAAAGAACTACGCGATTCGCTGTCGCAAGAAGGGATCGCTCGCGGCGCCGGAAGAGGTATATCTCGACGAGAACGAGCTCGCCAAAGGGCACAAGTTTCACTCGTTGGGCGGCGACAACGTCAGTCCCGATGGGAACATCGTCGCCTATCTCGCCGACACCGCGGCGCTCCGCGTCTACACGCTGTTCGTGAAAGATCTGCGCACCGGTCAATGGCTTGCCGACACGATCTCCCAAGTGGTGCCCGGGACTGCCTGGGCTGATGACAACAAGACGCTTTTCTACATGACCGCCGACTCCGCGCGCCGGAACAACGCGGTCTGGCGTCACGTACTCGGCCAGCCGAGGTCGAGCGACGTGAAGGTGTTTCAGGACGACGACGTACTGAACAACGTCGGCGTGCAGCGCTCGAAGAGCGACAAGTTCATCTTCATTCAGGACGATGGCTTCACGTCGTCCGAGTGGCGGATGATTCCAGCGAGCAATCCCACCGCCGAGCCGAAAGTGATCGCGCCGCGCCGGTCGGGCGTCGAGTATCAGATCGATCACGTCGACGGAGCGTTCTTGATGGTGACCAACGACGGCGCGCGCAACTTCAAGGTCGTGCGGATCCCGGAGTCCGACCTATCGCCGTCGAAATGGATCGACTGGATTCCCGCGACGGACTCGGTGTTCATCGAGGGCCTCGAGCCGTTCAAGCATCACGTCGTCGTGACCGAGCGCGCGCGCGGGCTGCGCCGGTTGCGTGTCATCGATCTGGCGACGCGCGCCGCGCATTACGTGACTTTCCCCGAGCCTGCATACGGCGTGTTCGCCAACGGCAACGCCGACTTCGACAGCAAGACGCTCCGCTTCACGTACTCATCGTTAATCACGCCGGGCTCGACGTTCGACTACGACATGACGACGCGGAAGCGCACCCTGCTCAAGCGCGTAGACGTGCCGGGCTTCGACGCGTCGCGCTATGAGGTGAAGCGACTGCTGGTCACCGCGCGCGACGGCGCCCACGTGCCCGTGTCGATGCTCGTGCGAAAGGGCTGGACGCGCGACGGCAAGCGGCCGCTTCTTCTCTACGCCTACGGCTCCTACGGCGCGACGACCGAGGCGACGTTCAACTCCCCCGCGCTCAGCATCGTCGATCGCGGATTCGCCTACGCCATCGCCCACATCCGCGGCGGACAGGAGATGGGCCGGCAGTGGTACGACGACGGCAAAATGATGAAGAAAAAGAACACCTTCTACGATTTCATCGATGTCGCCGAGTACCTCGAGAAGAACGACTACACGAGCAAGGACAAGCTGGTCGCCAATGGCGGCAGCGCCGGCGGACTGCTCATGGGCGCCGTGGCAAACCTGCGCCCCGACCTCTTCCGCGCCATCGTCGCCGATGTGCCCTTCGTCGACGTGATCAACACGATGATGGATGCGTCGCTTCCACTCACCTCCCAGGAATGGGAGCAGTGGGGCGATCCGCACAAGAAGGCCGAGTACGACTACATGAAGACGTACTCGCCGTACGACAACGTCGAGCACAAGGCCTATTCGTGGATGCTCGTCACGACATCGCTCAACGACTCGCAGGTGATGTACTTCGAGCCGGCGAAGTGGGTCGCCAAGCTGCGCGAGATGAAGACGGACGCGAATCCGCTCTACCTGAAGGTGAACATGGCGGGCGGTCACGGCGGCAGCTCGGGCCGCTACGATCGGTTGCACGAGCTGGCGTTCCGGTACGCCTTCATGCTCGACGCGGTCGGCGAATCGGGCGCGGTGATCCCATGATGCGTCAGAGCCCTCGCGTCGCGGCGCTCGTTGCCGCGTTCGCGCTCGCGCCGATCGCGCGCGCGCAGTCGGCGCTGACGTTCACACTGCCCTTCGGTCCGCACACGGTCGGATTCAAGACCGCGGAGCAGATCGATCACTCACGCACCTTCGCCGATCCGATCGACGGCGAGGGCAAGATGACAACGGGCGATCGTGGCCGGCCGATGCAGATCAGCATTTGGTATCCCTCCTCGGCAGCGACCAGCGCACCGCGCGTGTCATATCGCTCGTATGCGGAGCTCGCGGTGTCGCCAGGCCAGCTCCCTTCGCCCAGCGCCGACGGACGCCGCGCCACGGTGCGCCGGCTGCTTGGCGGATTCAGACTTGACGATACGAGCGGCAAGGGCCGCCGGGAGATGGATGCGCCAACGCACGCTGTTCGCGACGGCGACGCGGAGCGTGGAAGCTTTCCGATGGTCATCTACGGGCCGAGCTTCAACGCGCCTTCATTCGAGAACGATGTGCTGATGGAGTACATCGCGAGCCAAGGTTACATCGTTGTGTCCAGTCCGTCGGTCGGCGCGCGTGGCGCAATGACCGGTGATCTCGTCGGCATCGAGACGCAGGCGCGCGACATGGAATACCTCATCGGATACGCCCGCACGCTGCCGTCCGCGGATCCGTCGCGGGTCGCGGTGATGGGGTTCAGCTGGGGCGGCATCTCCGATGTGCTCGTGGCGATGCGCTACAGTGGACTGCGCGCGGTGATCTGCCTGGACGGATCCGTTGCCTACTTCTATCCGCTGTTCAAGACAAATCCGCACGTCGATCTGGCTCGCTTCGATGTGCCCTTCCTGTTCATGAAGCAGATGCAGATGCCGTTCGACTCGGCGGCGCGCGCAAATGGAGTCGATAGCGCATTCACCTTCTTTGATTCGATCAAGTACGCCGACGCGATGCTCGTCACCTTTCAGAAGATGCGTCACCAGAACTTCGGGGCGATGTTCGCCAAGTTTCAGACGCAACCGTCGCGAGCGTTCGTCGCTGATCCGGTCGTCGCGAGCACCGGATACGAACGCATCGCGCGTTACGCCCTCGCGTTCCTCGATGCGAACGTGAAGGATGATCCGAAGGCCCGCGCCTTCCTCGCGCGAAGTCCCGACGAGAACGGCATTCCCGCGGCCGAGGCGACGGTGCGCCGCAAGATCGCGCTACGCCCGGCTCCGACCTTGGCCTCATTCATCCACGAGTCGCACGAAAAGGGACTCGCCAAATCGGCCGAGTTGCTCGCCGCGGTTCGCGCCGGGGATCCCGCATACGCCTTGCCGGAGGCTGAGGTGAACGCGCTCGGCTATCGCTTGCTACAGGAGAAGCGCGTCGCCGATGCGGTCGGGGTTCTCGAGATGAACGTCGCGCTCTATCCGAAGTCGTCGAACGCATACGACAGCTTGGCCGAGGCGTACGCCGCGAGCGGCGACTCGTCCCGCGCCATCGCGAACTACGACAAATCGCTCGCCCTCGATCCGAACAACACCAACGCCGTCACGTGGCTCAAGAAGCTGCGCGCCAAGTGAGAAACCGTACGCGGCTCGCCACGCGCTTGATCGTCGTCGCCACCATCCTGGCCGGCGCCGCGTTCTACTACGCGCGAAACCCGGAGCGCGAAGCGCTGGATGACGCGGCTCGTGCCGGCGCGCCGGGCAAGTTCGTCCATCTCGCCGATGGCGTCACGCACTACGAGATGACCGGCGCGGCGGATGCCCGTACCGTCGTGCTGATCCACGGCTTCTCGGTGCCCTACTACATCTGGGACTCGACCGCCGCGGCGCTGGCGACGCACGGCTTTCGCGTCGTTCGGCTCGATCTCTTCGGTCGCGGATGGTCCGATCGGCCGGACGTCGAGTACGACGCGAGCCTATTCGACCGGCAGGTGACCGGCCTGCTCGACTCATTGCGCATCGCCGGACCGGTCGACGTGATGGGCCTGTCGATGGGCGGTATGGTCGCGGCGAATTTCGCGGCGCGTCATCCGGAGCGCACGCGCACGCTGACGCTGATCGATCCCGCCGCCGCGCACTCATCCACGCCGCTCATGATCCGGGTGCCACTCGTCGGCACGTACATCTTTCAGACGATGGCGGTCCCGACGATGGCCGATGGGCAGTTTGGCGATTTCGCCGAGCCAAAACGATTTCCCGATTGGGCCGACAAGTATCGTCCGCAGATGCGCTATCGCGGTTTCGGCCGCGCGTTGCGCTCCACCGGCATCAACTCGGCGCGTGTCGATCCGGATTCACTGTACTCGAGCGTTGGGAAGCTGACGATGCCGGTGCTCCTCATTTGGGGAAAGCTGGACACGACAGTGCCCTTCGATCTGAGCGCCAACGTTCGGCGCGACATCCCCCGCGCGGAGTTCCATCCGATCGAGCACGCGGCGCATCTCCCGAACGTTGAGCGGGCGAGTGAGGTCAATCCGATCATCCTCGCGTTCCTGCAGCGACAGGGTGCGTGAGCTAGTCGCGGATTTCACAGTGGCCTGCGGCTCTCAGAGCCAGCCTTTCTCCCGCGCCAGCCGGCCCGCCTCCACTCGATTCGCCGCACCCAGCTTCGAGATCGCGTCGGACAGATAGTTCCGCACCGTTCCCTCGGACAGCTTGAGCGTCGACGCGATTGCGGCGCTGGCGATTCCATCGGCGGCAAGCCGCAGCACCTGGCGCTCCCGCTCGCTCAACGGGTCTTTCTCCGTCCACGCTTCGCGGGCCAGCTCCGGATCGATGGCGCGGCCGCCCGCGTGAACGCGGCGTACGGCATTCGCCAGCTCCTCCGCCCGGCTGTCCTTCAACAGGTAGCCAGCCGCGCCGGCGTCGAGGGCGCGGCGTAGATAGCCGGCGCGCGCGAAGGTCGTCAGGATGATCACGCGCGTCGGTAGCTTTCTCCGCGCGATCTCCGACGCCACGTCGAGGCCGGTCATCTCCGGCATCTCGATGTCGGTCAGCAGGACGTCGGGATGCATCGTCGTCACGACATCGAGCGCCTCTTTGCCATTGTGCGCCTGCGCGATGACATCGATGTCCGATTCGATGTCGAGCAGTGCCGCCAGCGCGCCGAGCACCATCGACTGGTCCTCGGCGACGACCACTCGGATCACGCGCTTCCCCGAACCGTCTGCGGCGACGTCACGGGCATCGTGACGATGAGCCGCGTGCCGCGCGAGCCGCTGCGCGCGACGGTGCCGCCGAGCGCCTCGACGCGCTCGCGCATTCCCCGCAGCCCGCCGCCTTCGGGCGCGATGCCGCCGCGGCCGTCGTCCTCGACCTCGAGGGTGCACGTCGCGCCGGCGTGCTGTACGCGGACCTTGCACGCGCTGGCGCCGGAATGCCGCGCCGTGTTGGTGATCGTCTCGCGCAACGCCAGAGCCAGGGCTTCCTCGCGTGCGCGATCCATCGGCAGTGCGTCGCTGGCAAAGTCGCCGCGGATGCCGGCGGCGGTGAGCAGCGCCCTGCCACGCGCCATCTCGTCGTCGAGCGTCGCCGAGCGCACGCCGCGGATTGCCTCGCGCACCTCGCTCAGCGCGGTGCGTGCGACCTGCTCCACGTCGCGGATCTCGCGCGCCGCCCGCTTCGGATCGCGCTCGGCCAACTTCGACGCCAGCTCCGACTTGATGACGATGAGTGACAGCGTGTGGCCGAGCACGTCGTGCAGATCGCGCGCGATGCGCTCGCGCTCGGCGACTGCCGCCATGTGCTCGACTTCTTCACGCGCCATCTGCAGCCTGGCGTTGGCGCGACTGTCCTGCGCGAAATGGAGATTCACTCCGCCGATGAGCGGCGTGAACATCACCCCGGTCAGCCAATAGTATGCCGGCTCGTGATAGCTCCATGCTAGAACGGCGGCAATGGCGGTCGTCGACAACACGACCGCGAGCGCGTATCTCGGCCTTCGCAATTGCGCGCCGAACGACGCCCCGTAGACGAAAAAGATCGACGCGCCGCTGTTCACCGGCGTGAACGCCACGCCCAGCCCAAGGAGCACGAGGATCACCGGAAGCAGCTTCCACTCTTGCAACCAATAGCCGCGGAAATAGGCGACGAGAAAAAGCATCGCTCCGCCGATGGTCAGCGTCCACTCGGTCGCCGAAGCGCCTCGCATCACCGGCTCGATGAAGAGTGCCGGCAGATAGATGAGCCACGCGTACGGCGTCCACCCAATGCGGCGGTTGACCGGCAGAAGTCTCATTGCTCACCCATACGTCTTATCCTCATCACGACGATACGCCCACGCCGCGAACGCGGTGAACAGCGCGGTGAAGAACACTAGCGCCAACACGTGCGGCAGCACCTCCGAGCTGTCGGCTCCCACGGCATGCAATGCCAGCCGCGCGATGTGAAACGGGGGCAGCAGCGGCGCGATCACCCGGAAGAAGTGCGGCATCATCTCGATCGGCAACCAGAGTCCCGCCGTGAACGACATCGGCAGATAGACGAGATTGATCAGCGCCGGCGCCGAGTTCGGGCCCACCGCGAAGCCGAGCGCGCAGCCGAGCGCGGCGAAGGGCACCGCGCCGAGCACGAGCGTCGCAAAGAGCGTGATCCAGCTCGCCGGCGACATGTGGACGTTGCCGAGCGCCGCCCCCATCGCGAACAGCAGCAGCACGATCACCGCGCTGAACAACATGCTCATGATGGTCTTCGCCAATACGTAGGCGAGTGGCGGCATCGGGCTGGCCCGCTTGAGCGTGAACCAACCCTGGCCGCGCTCCGTCGCGATGCCGATGCCGAGTCCACTGAGCGCCGCGCCGAGCACGCCGAAGGTGCCGTAGGTGGCGAGCATGTACGTCGATACGCTTACCGGGCCGGCCGCGCCGCCGCGGTTGAGCGCGATGCCGAACATGGCGTAGAACAGCATCGGAAACGCGAGCGTCGGGATCACGAAGCGAGGCAGCCGGGCGATCTTGATGCACTCGGCCTTCGTTTCGGCGGCTACGATACGCGCGAGTGGGACGGTTGTCGCGCTCATACTTCGACCTTCTCGCGTGTGAGTGAGAGAAACGCCTCTTCCAATCCCGCGCCGCCGACCTCGAGCTCCGAGAGTGCCGGGTCGCCAAGGAGCAGCTCGCGCACGACGGGCTCAGCGATCGCCGCGAGGATCTCCGTGCGCTCGCCGGCTTGGCGCACCGAGCCGACGCCGGGAATCGCCTGAACGACATCGAGCGCGAGCGACGTCACACAGCGGATGCGCCGGCCGGCGACACGCGCCTTCACCTCGGCAGGCGAGCCATCGGCGACAATCTCGCCGCGCGCGATGACGACGATGCGATGCGCCAGCGCGTCGGCCTCGTCGAGATAGTGCGTGGTGAGTAGCACGGCCCGACCCGCGGCGCTCAAGCGGCGGATGCGATCCCACAACACGCGCCGGGCCTCGACGTCCAGCCCGACCGTCGGCTCATCGAGCACGATCAGACTCGCGTTGCCGCAGAGCGCGAGCGCGAACAGCAGTCGTTGCTTCTGTCCGCCCGAGAGCCTGCCGAACGCCGTGCCATCGAGCCCTTGGAGGCCTGATGCCTCAACGACCTCGGCGTATGGCATCGGCGACGGGTAGTACGACCTGAAGAGATCGATGTGCTCGCGCACGCGCAGCGTCTCCGGCACTTTCGCGACCTGCAGCATCGCGCCGATTCGCGTCCGCGTGCTGGCCGCGCGCGGGTCGCCGCCGAACACCGTCACGCGTCCCGAGGACGGCGCCGTGAGGCCGAGCAGCATGCGCACCGCCGTCGTCTTTCCGGCGCCGTTCGGGCCGAGCAGTGCCGTGACGCGTCCAGGCTCGAGATCGAGATCGAAATCGCGGAGCGCCGTGACCGTGTCGAATCGCTTGGTGACGTCGCGAAAGCGCGCGACGCTCTCGGCGCTAGCGGAACCGGACATCATCGATCTGGAAGGAGAAGGCGCCTGGCGTCGGGCCGCCGGCGAAGATGAGCGCCATGATGCCCCGTCCGTCGATGCCGTCGAACGCCAAGAGCGGAAAGACGTACTCCTTCCACTCGGGCCCCGCGACGAAGGTCTTCGTGAGTGGCATGTAGCCTTTGCTCTCCGCGAAGATCATCACGCGATATGTCTGTCCATCGCCCTTCGCGAAGAAGCGAATTTCTCTTTTCGATGAGAGATTCGCCGGCGCCATCATCTGCGCGCCGGGCGAGAACATGGCCCCGGCCCAGGCGAACGGCACCGCGCCGTTGATCATTCCGCTGATCGCGAGCGACTTCGTGCTTCCGCTCGCGCCGCCGTCGACGACTTTCATCTCGCCGCTGGACTTGCCGCCGGCCATCGCGTCGTTCGAGACGGACCAGCCCGCGCCGAATTTCGCCTTTGCCTCGCCGCTCTCGAAGTCGCTCACCAGCCCGTCCTCGGCGCCTGATGGCGTGACCGCGACCGCCTCGCGCGAGGCCTTCATCTGCTTCGCGTAGGCGTCGCGGTCCAAGCGCACGCCCTGCTTCCAGACACCTTCGATCGCCCGCGTGGCCGTGATGTCCTGCGAGGGGTCGCCGTTGACGAGCACGAGATCCGCGCGCATGCCGGTCGCGATGCGGCCGCGGTCGCTCAGGTGGAACATGCGCGCCGGCACGCTGGTCGCGGACGCGAGCGCTTCGAGCGGCGTCAGTCCCGCCTGCACGAGCAGCTCGAGCTCGCGGTGCAGCGCGGCGCCGTGCGACGTGCCCGGATTGCCCGCATCGGTGCCGGCGAGAATCGGAACCTTCGCCGCTTTGAGCTGGCGGACGGATTTTTCCGCCGCCTCGTAGGTCGTCACCGGCGTGCCGGGGCGATGCGGAAATCCTTGAACGAGTATCGTGCTGTCGTTGCGGGACAGGTACGGAGCCGTGCGGACATCGCTCACCAACGTCGCCCCGCCGCCAACCCCGGTGATGCTCTTGAGCACCGTCATCGTTGGCACGACGAACGCATGATGCGCCGCGACGAATCGGCCGAAGTTGGGATCCGGATCACGATCGACGAAGAGATGCACGAGCGCGTCGGCACCGGCATCGATCGCGTCGCGCGCGCCGGCCAGATCGCCGATGTGCACGACCGCGAGCTTGCCGCGCTTGTGCGCCGCGACGACGACGGCGCGCATCGTCTCCTTCGACAGGGTCGGGATCGTCCGGCCGTAGGTCTTCCCCGCATCATAGATGATCTTGATGTAGTCCGACCCTTCGGCGATGCGCGCGTCGACGAACAGCTGCGCCGAGTCCGCCGATCCGAGTGTCGGGATCGCGAAGCCGTATTCAGTGCCGTGTCCCTTCGGAGCCGTGACGAGCGTGCCGGCGGAATAGAGATCGGCGCGGCTCGTAGCGGTGCCCGCCTTCTGCTCGGCGCGCGCGACCCTCGCGGCGTTGACATCGCCGAACATGTCCATCTCGGTCGTCACGCCGAAGACGAGCGCCACGGTGAGCGCATCGCCGAACGAGTGCGTGTGCGAGTCGATGAGGCCGGGCAACAGCGTCTTGCCGCGCGCGTCGATGATCGTCGCGCCTGGCGGGGGCATCATCGTCGCGCTCAGCATCATGATCTTGCCGCCGCCGACCAGCACACGCTGCGACTCCAGCATCCGAGTGCCGTCGAACACCCGTGCGTTCGTGAAGAAAACCCGGGGCAGCGACTGCGCGCGCGCGACGGGAACCGCGGCGATGGCGGCGACGGCGCCGGCGAGTTGAGCGAGAGCGAGCGGGGAACGCATGTGCGG
>JALZAE010000354.1 GCA_030948535.1 Gemmatimonadota bacterium
GCCGACGCGTTGGCGGAAAACTTCAACGCCTTCATGGATCAAATCGTACGATCCAAGCCGGCCGCGGCGAAGGGTGTCTATGTGAAGAACGTCGCGATCTCGAGCACGATGGGGCCCGGCGTCACCATCGACACCACCCCCTACCGGTAACGAGCCATGAAGCGCAGCGAGAAAGAACGGCTCGTCTCCGAGCTGAAGCAGAAGATCGAGGGCGCGAAGGCGCTGTACTACACCGACTTCACCGGGCTGAACGTGAAGCGCATGACGGATCTCCGCCGCCGGTTCCGCAAGGCGGGCGTCGAGTACGTCGTGATCAAGAACTCGCTCGCGCTTCGCGCGGTGAGCGAGAGCGGCATCATCGGTACGCCGGCGCTCAAGGGCCCGACCGGTGTGGTGATCGGCAAGGACCCAGTCACGGCGGCGAAGATCCTCACCGACTTCGCGAAGGAAAACGAGAAACGCCCCACGGTGAAAGGCGGCATGATGGACGGCCGGCAGTTGACGACCGCCCAAGTGTCGCAGCTCGCCGCGATGCCGAGTCGCGATCAGATGCTCGCCGAGCTCGGTGCTGGTCTGCAATCACCGCTGTCGGCGTTCGTCGGCGCGATGAATGGCTTGCTCTACACTTTCGTTGGAGCGCTCGACGCCCTGCGCACGCAGCGCGAAGGCGCCTAAAACCCCAGGCTCGTGCCTGATACACACGTCCCAGGAACTGCCTGGGTTTTACCGAGGAGAGACACACAATGGCTAATGCAACCATGAGCAAGGACGAGATTCTCGAGGCGATCGGCAACATGTCGGTCTTCGAGCTCGCCGAGCTGATCGAGGCCTTCAAGAGCCGCTTCAACGTCACGATCGCCGCCGCCCCCGTGGGCGGTGCCGCGCCTGCCGCCGGCGGTGCTGCTGCCGCTCCGGTCGTCGAGGAGCAGACCGAGTTCACGGTCAACCTCAAGGAAGCCGGCGCGAAGAAGATTCAGGTCATCAAGGTCGTCCGTGAGATCACGGGCCTCGGCCTGAAGGAAGCGAAGGACCTGGTCGATGGCGCTCCGCAGGCCGTGAAGGCCGGCGTCTCGAAGGACGAGGCGGCCGCACTCAAGGCGAAGCTCGAGGAGCAGGGCGCGACGGTAGAGGTCAAGTAGGCGCCGGGCGTCGGGCGTCGGACGTCGGTCACTGCCAAGGGCGGTGCCGGACATCCGACGTCTGACATCGGACGTCCTTCTGGAACTGCCGGTTTTCGTCTGGGTATAACAACGGCTCAGCTCGAATCCGGCCGCCCCTCGACCTGTGGCGCGATGGTGCGACTCTTCGCTGGTGCTCTACAACTGAAGTCTACAGCTCACGTCTCCTCGGTTTGCGAACGCGTCGCATCCCGGGGCGGGACGTTTTTTTCGTCTGCGCGGGTGATCCATGGCTGACACGTTGAAGCAAATTTCTTTCGGCAAGCTCGACCAGGGGATGGATATGCCCCATCTCCTCGACATCCAGACGCGCGCCTTCGAGGCGCTGCTGCAGCTGGATGCGGCGTCCGCCCAGCGCGAAGACGTCGGACTCGAGCGCGTCTTCAAGGACCTCTTCCCGATCACGGACGTCCACGAGAACTACTCGTTGGAGTTCGTTCGCTACTCGCTCGGTGAGCCCAAATACACCGTCGAGGAGTGCATCGAGCGCGACATGACCTTCTCCGCTCCGCTCAAGGCGACGCTGCAGCTCGTCGTCAACGAGGACGTGAACGGACAGAAGCGCCCACGCAACATCATCGAAAAGGAAGTCTATCTCGGTGAGCTGCCGCTCCTCACGCCGCTCGGCACCTTCGTCATCAATGGCGCGGAGCGCGTCATCGTCAGCCAGCTGCACCGCTCGCCGGGCGTCGTGTTCGAGGAGTCGACGCACCCGAACGGACAGCGCCTGATCTCCGCGCGCATCATCCCGTTCCGCGGCTCGTGGGTCGAGTTCACCGTCGACATCCACGACGTCGTCTACGTGCACATCGACAAGAAGAAGAAGTTTCCGGCGACCGCGCTGCTCCGTGCGCTCGGCTACAGCACGAACAGCTCGATCCTGCATCTCTTCTTCAAGGTGCGCGAGCTCGATCTCACCAAGAAGCTCGAGACCCGCGGCGACCAGCGTGAAGTGCTCGGCGCCATCATCGCTGAAGACATCACCCTCGCCGGCGAAGCGAGCGATCCGGAAGCGCCGAAGCTCAAGACGAAGAAGGCCCGCGCCGAGCGCGAGAAGGCCGAAGCGGACATGCTCGTGCGCGAGGGCGATGAGCTCACGCCCGAGGTCTACAATCGTCTGCGCCGGCTCAGCATCGACAAGGTGAAGGTCTTCGCGTCGTACGCGGACATCGATCTCCGCGACGAGCTGGACGCCATCGAACGCGGCGAGCGGGGCAACGAGCGCCGCGAGCTGGCCGAAGATGTCGTCAACGAAGACGGTGAGGTGATCGGCGATGCGCGCCAGAAGCTGACGGAGACGCTGATGAAGCGCATCCGCAAGGCGGGCGTGAACAAGGCGCCGGTATTCGTCACGTCGGGCCGCGCCGAGTCGACGCTGATCAAGAACACGCTGGCCAAGGATCCGACCAAGGATCAGGAGATGGCGCTCAAGCAGATCTATGCGCTGCTCCGTCCCGGCGACGCGCCGAATCTCGAGACGGCGCGTGTCGCGCTCGAGCGCCTCTTCTTCTCGCCGAAGCGCTACGATCTCGGCCGCGTCGGCCGCTACAAGATCAACCAGCGCCTTGGTCTCAAGACGCCGGCCGATCACACCGTGCTCACCGCCGATGACTTCGTCCACATCGTCCGCTACCTGGTCGAGCTGGCCGAGGGCCGCGGGCACGTCGACGACATCGATCACTTGGGCAACCGCCGCATTCGCTCGGTGGGCGAGCTGATCGCCAACCAGTTCTCCGTCGGCTTGAGCCGCATGGCGCGCCTGGTGAAGGAGCGCATGTCGATCAACGCCGATCCGGAAAAGATCACGCTCGATGATCTGGTCAATGCGCGTACGGTCAGCGCGGTGATTCAGGCGTTCTTCGGATCGAGCCAGCTGTCGCAGTTCATGGATCAGACAAACCCGCTGGCCGAGCTCACGCACAAGCGCCGCTTGTCGGCGCTCGGACCGGGCGGTCTCACGCGCGAGCGCGCCGGCTTCGAAGTGCGCGACGTGCACTACTCGCAGTACGGCCGCATGTGCCCCATCGAGACGCCTGAAGGTCCGAACATCGGATTGATCACGAGTCTCGCCTGCTATGCGCGTGTCAACGATCTCGGCTTCGTGGAGACGCCGTACCGCGTCGTGAAGAACGGCAAGGTGACTGGTGAGGTCGCCTGGCTCGACGCGAACAAGGAAGAGGAGGCGGTGATCGCGCAGGCGAACGCGCGCCTCAATACCGATGGCACCTTCGTCGACGAGCTCGTGCTCTGCCGCCAGCAAGGCGACGTGCCGCTCGTCTCGGCGGACCGCATCGACTACATGGACGTGGCGCCGGAACAGCTCGTGTCGATCGCGGCCGCGCTGATCCCGTTCCTCGAGCACGACGACGCCAACCGCGCGCTCATGGGCAGCAACATGCAGCGCCAGTCGGTGCCGCTCCTCAATCCACGCACGCCGCTCGTCGGCACGGGGCTCGAGGAGAAGGTGGCGAAGGATTCTGGCGCGGTGGTCATCGCCAAGCGCGCGGGCATCGTGACGCGCGTGACCGCTGATGAGATCGTCGTCGACTCCGGTCCGGCGGATCGCGTGGTGCAGACGGAGCGCCGTACGGGCGATCGTCCGCTGGCGCGCTTGACGCAGCACGACCGCTACCGGCTCAAGAAGTACTGGCGCACGAACCAGGACACGGCGATCAACCAGCGCCCGCTCGTCCGGCTCGGGCAAAAGGTAAAGGTTGGTGAGGTGCTGGCCGACGGCGCGGCGACCGAGGCGGGGCAGCTCGCGCTCGGCGCGAATGTGACCGTCGCGTTCATGCCGTGGTATGGCCACAACTTCGAGGACGCGATCGTCTTGAGCGAGCGCCTGGTGAAGGACGACGTCTACTCGTCGATCCACATCCAGGAGCTGGAGCTGCACGTGCGCGACACGAAGCGCGGGCAGGAAGAGATTACGCGCGAGATTCCGAACGTCGCCGAGGAAAGCCTGATCGACCTCGACGAGCGCGGCATCATTCGCATCGGCGCGCACGTGAAGCCGGGCGACATTCTCGTCGGCAAGATCACGCCGAAGGGCGAGACGGAGCTGTCGCCGGAAGAGAAGCTGCTGACGGCGATCTTCGGCGAGAAGGCGAAGGACGTGAAGGACTCGTCGCTCAAGGTGCCGCCGGGAATGGAAGGCGTCGTGATCGACGTCAAGATCTTCTCGCGCATCGACGATCAGGTGATCGAGAAGGATCGTGGCGAGCGCATCGGCGAAGTGCGCCGGCTCGAGGGCGAGGAGAAGATCCGCGTCAACGACGTGCGCGATGGCGAGCTCATGGAAATCCTCGACGGCGAGACGGTGACGCTGGCGCTCAAGTCCGGTACCGTCGAAGAAGCGATCCCGGCCGGCACCAAGCTGACGTCGAGCGTGCTGCACGCGATCAAGCTCGCGTCGCTCGACCTCAAGACGTTCCGCGTCGAGAACAAGAAAGTGAACGACCAGCTCCGCACCATCATCGATGCCGCGACGAACGAAAAGGCGCGTCTCGAGGAGAAGGCCGAGGAGCGCATCGACAAGATTCTACAGCCGGATGAGCTGCCCCCGGGCGTCATTCAGCTGGTGAAGGTCTATTTGGCCGAGAAGCGCAAGATCTCGGTCGGTGACAAGATGGCCGGCCGCCACGGCAACAAGGGTATCGTGGCGCGCATCGTTCCCGAGGAGGACATGCCGTTCCTGCCCGACGGACGTCCGGTCGACATCGTGCTCAACCCGCTCGGCGTGCCGAGCCGCATGAACGTCGGACAGATTCTCGAAACGCATCTCGGATGGGTCGCGCGGCTGCTTGGTTTCTACGCCAAGACGCCGGTGTTCCAGGGGGCCAACGAGCGTGAGATCGGCCTGCTGATGAAGCTCGCCGGCGTCACGTGGGCGGGACGCGCGCTCGGCTTCGAGACGGTCTTCCCGGTCGTCACCGATGCGGACGTGCGGCAAATCCTGCGCGACGTGAAGCCGGCGCGGGATGCGGGCGAAGGACACATCAACATGGGCGAGTCCACGATCAACGATCTGGGCAGCCGCACCATGTCGCAGGAAACCCGAGACCTGTTCCACAAGGTTCGCGACTATCTGATCGACGTCTCGCGCGAGTTGGCCGATCGCGAAGGCGTGGAGCTGAAGTACCAGGCGGATTTCCACACCGCGATGATCGAGGCGGGCGAGACGAAGGACTTCAAGAGCGCGCTCAAGCTGCTCGAGAGGCTGCAGGCGCGCGAGCAGCCCGACGTGCTCGAGTCGCAGGAGCTGCCGGCACTGGCGCGCATGCTCGGCCCCAAGGGCGAGCACGACGTCGACGCGGCGGCGGTGGAACTGATGCGGCTCGCCGGTCTGACGTCGACCGGCAAGGTGTGGCTGCGCGATGGTCGCACCGGCGAGCGGTTCGCCAGCGCGGTGACCGTCGGCGAGATCTACATGCTGAAGCTCAGCCACTTGGTCGACGACAAGATCCACGCACGGAGCATTGGACCGTACTCGCTCGTGACGCAGCAGCCGCTCGCCGGCAAGGCGCAGTTCGGCGGCCAGCGTTTCGGAGAGATGGAAGTGTGGGCGTTGGAGGCGTACGGCGCCGCGCACACGCTGCAGGAGATCCTCACCGTCAAGTCGGACGACGTGAACGGTCGAAGCCGCGTGTACGAAGCGATCGTGAAGGGACAGAACCTTCCGGAGCCCGGTATTCCGGAGTCGTTCAACGTGCTCGTGAAGGAGCTGCAGGCGCTCGGCATTTGGGTGAAGCTCGGTGCGACTGCCGATAGCGAGCAGGGAATGAACGGCAACGGCACAGGGGAGGAGTAAGCGATGATCGATTTCCGTAGCGTGCGCGAACAGCGCAGCTCAGCGTTCGATTTCATTCAGATCCGCATTGCCTCGCCAGAGGAGATTCGCGGACCCAAGGACCCCAAGGAGCGCGAACGCCTGGAGATGGGCGGCGCGCGCCAGTGGTGGTCGTGGGGCGAGGTCACCAAGCCGGAGACGATCAACTACCGGTCCTTCAAGCCCGAGAAGGATGGGCTCTTTTGCGAGCGCATCTTCGGGCCGGTGAAGGACTGGGAGTGTCACTGCGGCAAATACAAGCGCATTCGGTATCGCGGCGTCATCTGCGATCGGTGCGGCGTCGAGGTCACCCTGTCGCGCGTCCGTCGCGAGCGCATGGGGCACATCGAGCTCGCCGTACCCGTTGCCCACATCTGGTTCTTCAAGACGCTGCCGTCGCCGATGGGAAATCTGCTCGACATCACGCTGCGGGATCTCGAGAAGATCATCTACTACTCGAACTACGTCGTGATCGAGCCGGGTACGCAGGATGTGTCGTCAAACCAGCTCCTCGATGAAGATGAATTTCTCGCGCTGCGCGACAAGGCGCGCGAGGAGAAGGACGAGGCGTTCAAGGCGGACATCGGCGCCCCCGCGGTGCGCGAGCTGCTCAAGCGCCTCGACATCGACAAGATCTCCGATGAGCTCCGCGCCGCGGTCGCCGTCGAGAACTCGCAGCATCGGAAGAAGCAGCAGCTCAAGCGGCTCAAGATCGTCGATGCGTTCCGCTGCTCGGGCGACGCCGGCGGCATCCGCAACAAGCCGGAGTGGATGATCCTGGACGTCATTCCAGTCATCCCCCCCGACCTGCGTCCGCTCGTTCCGCTCGACGGTGGCCGCTTCGCCACCTCCGATTTGAACGATCTCTATCGCCGCGTGATCAACCGGAACAACCGTCTGCAGAAGCTGATTCTGCACCGGGCGCCGGAGGTCATTCTGCGCAACGAGAAGCGCATGCTGCAGGAGGCCGTCGACGCGCTGTTCGACAACGGCCGCCGCTCGAAGGCGATCCGCGGCCGCGGCAAGCGTCCGCTCAAGTCGCTCTCCGACATGCTCAAGGGCAAGCAGGGGCGCTTCCGCCAGAACCTGCTCGGCAAGCGCGTGGACTACTCGGGCCGTTCGGTGATCGTCGTCGGACCGGAGCTCCGCCTGCACCAGTGCGGACTCCCCAAGGCGATGGCGCTCGAGCTGTTCAAGCCGTTCATCATCCACAAGCTCGTCGAGAAGGGAATCGCCGAGACGGTGAAGCGCGCCAAGAAGATCGTGGAGCGCGAGTCGCCCGAGGTGTACGAGATTCTCGAAGAGATCATCAAGGACCATCCGGTCCTGCTGAACCGCGCGCCGACGCTGCATCGCCTGGGCATCCAGGCGTTCGAGCCTGTGCTCGTGGAAGGCAAGGCCATTCGTATTCACCCGCTCGTCTGCGCGGCGTTCAACGCCGACTTCGACGGCGACCAGATGGCGGTGCACGTGCCGCTGTCGTTTGAGGCGCAGCTCGAGTCGCGCCTGCTGATGCTGTCGTCGAACAACGTCTTGAAGCCGAGCGATGGACGCCCGGTCGCCGAGCCGAGTCAGGACATCGTGCTCGGTTGCTACTTTCTGACCAAGGCTCCGCTGGATTTCCAGGATCGCATGGGCGGCGCGCCGCGCATGGCCACGATCGCGGAAGCCGAGATGGCGCTCGCGCTCGGCCGCGCGACGATGCATACGCCGGTGCGCTTCTGGGTCGACGACATCAATGGAAAGCGCTGGGAGTCCACGACCATCGGTCGCGTGATCTTCAGCAGCATCATTCCGCCGGCGATCGGCTTCCAGAATCGTGAGATGAAGAAGAAGGCGCTCGGCGAGCTCGTCTTCCAGTCCTATCGCTTGAAGGGGCTGGCGACGACGGTCGAGTTCCTCGATCGGTTGAAGGAGTTCGGCTTCCGCTACGCCACCATGGGCGGCGTGTCGATCGGCATCGAGGACCTCGAGATTCCGGACGAAAAGGAGACGCTGCTCGAGGAGGCGACCCAGCGCGTGGAGCGGTTCCAGCGCGCGTACTCGACGGGCAACATCACCAACGGCGAGCGCTACAACAAAGTCATCGATACCTGGACGCACGCCAACAACGACATCGCCGACGCCATGGTGAAGACCATGGCCAAGTCGAAGAACGGATTCAATCCGGTCTTCATGATGTTCGATTCCGGCTCGCGCGGCAGCCGCGACCAGATCCGCCAGCTGGCGGGTATGCGCGGTCTCATGGCGAAGCCGCAGAAGAAGCTCACGGGCGGCATCGGCGAGATCATCGAATCACCGATCAAGTCGAACTTCCGTGAAGGACTCAGCGTGCTCGAGTACTTCATCTCGACGCACGGCGCGCGGAAGGGTCTGGCCGACACGGCGCTCAAGACCGCCGACGCCGGTTATCTCACGCGCCGTCTGGTCGACGTGGCGCAGGACGTGATGATCACGGAAGAGGATTGCGGCACCATCCTCGGTCTGGAAGTCGGCGCGCTCAAGGAAGGCGAGGACGTCATCGAGCCGTTGGCCGAGCGCATTGTCGGCAACGTCGCGGCCGAGGATGTCGAGGATCCGCACGAGCTCGACGAGAGCGGCCGTCGCACGCTGCTCGCCGAAGCGGGCCAGCTCATCTCGGAAGAGATGGCGCGGCTGATCGAGGACTCCGGAATCGAGACCGTGCGCATTCGCTCGGTGCTCACCTGCGAGGCCAAGCGCGGGCTGTGCCGTATGTGTTACGGGCGCAACCTGGCGACGATGGAGATGGTCGACATCGGCGAAGCGGTCGGCATTCTCGCCGCGCAGTCGATCGGCGAGCCGGGCACGCAGCTCACGCTGCGCACCTTCCACATCGGCGGCACCGCGGCCCGTATCGCGGAGCAGACGGCGCGGAAGAGCAAGGTGGCCGGCATGATCGAGTACGGCGACCGGTTGGTGCACGTCACCGATCCGAACGGACAGCGCATCGTCACGTCGTACGAAGGTGAGATCATCATCCGCGCGTCGTCCGATCATCACGCTCCGGTTGCCTCGCGCTTCCAGGTTCCCCTTGGCGCGTTCCTGATGGTCGGGGACGGCGAGGAGATCAAGAAGGAGCAGACGGTGTTCACGTGGGATCCGTACACCACGCCGATCATCGCCGACACCGAAGGCACCATTCGCTTCGTCGACCTCGTGGAAGACGAGTCAGTGTCCGAGGAGCTCGATGAGCTCACCGGCCTCCGTCAGACCGTCGTCATCGAGGATCGCGAAAAGAAGCTGCACCCGCACATCGAGATCGTGCAGGAGAGGGGCGGAAAGGAGAAGCGCGTGCGCGACTTCGTCATTCCGGTCGGCGCGCAGCTCATCGTCGAGGACGGCCAGCACATCACGGCCGGCACCATTCTCGCGAAGATCAGCCGAGAGGCGTACAAGACCCGCGACATCACGGGCGGCTTGCCGCGCGTGGCGGAGCTGTTCGAGGCGCGTCGTCCGAAGGATCCGGCGACGATCTCCGAGATTGATGGCATCGTGCGGTTCGGCGAGATCAAGCGCGGCAAGCGCGAGATCTTCGTCCAGCCGATGCGCGAGATCGGCGATGGCACGCTGGCGGCGGATGAGACGCAACCGGCGCAGCTGTACGAAGTCGGCGCCGGCAAGCACTTGCGCGTGCACGAGGGCGACCGCGTCCGCGCTGGTGACCGTCTGTCGGAAGGTCCGGTGAATCCGCACGACATTCTGCGGATCAAGGGACCGCGCGCGGTGCAGGAGTATCTCCTGAACGAAGTGCAGGAGGTCTACCGGCTCCAGGGCGTGAAGATCAACGACAAGCACATCGGCGTCATCGTCAGGCAGATGTTGCAGAAGGTCCGCATCATGGACCCGGGTGAGACGGAGATGTTGGAAGGGGAGAACACCGACAAGGGCGTCTTCCGCGACACCAACGAGGAGGCGGCGCGGCAGGAGAAGCAGCCCGCGACCTCCGAGCCGTTGCTGCTCGGCATCACGAAGGCGAGTCTCACCACGCAGTCGTTCATTTCGGCGGCGTCGTTCCAGGAGACCACGCGCGTGCTCACCGATGCGGCGATCCGCGGAGCCAAGGACGACCTCCTCGGCCTCAAGGAGAACATCATCATCGGCCACTTGATCCCCGCGGGCACCGGTATGTACCGGTATCAGGAAGTGGAGATCGAGGGACTCGAGCCGCCGCCGCAGGAATCTCTGCCGTCGGATCCCGTCATCGAGTCGCCCTTCGCGCCTCTGCTC
>JALZAE010000368.1 GCA_030948535.1 Gemmatimonadota bacterium
CGTCGAGAATCCAGAGGAGCGTCGCCGCCATCCAGAGACTGGTCGAGGTCGGCATGATGAACAGCGCGATCGACGCCAGGATCGCTCCCGCGAGGAAATACGGCCGCCGTCTACCGAGCGGACCCCATGTCCGATCGCTGAGCGCTCCGATGATCGGCTGCACGACAAGGCCCGTGACCGGCGCGGCAAGCCAGAGAAGCGGTACCTGTTCCGGCCGCGCGCCAAGTTTCTCGTAGACCGCGGACATGTTCGCGAGCTGCAATCCCCATCCGAATTGGATGCCGAGAAAGCCGAAGCTCATGTTGAACATCTGCGTCGGACTGAGGCGTGGCCTCGGCATCGGTGTCCTCTACTGGCGGGGGAACCCACGCGATCGGAGGGAGATGTCGTCCGGGGACGGCGTCGCCAAGATGGTCGCTCCCCACGCGAATGAGAAGCCCCACGCATGGTGCTTGCTGCCCGTCCGGCACCGGTGCTACGCTTGCCGGCATGCGTCGCGTCCAGTCGCCGGCCGGGGTCGCCACCAACGTTGCGTGCGTGCTCGCGCTGGTGCTCGCGCTGGTGCTCGCGCTGGTGCTCGCGCCGGTGCTCGCCGGCGAGAGGTGGCTCTCCGCGCAACAATCGCCTCCGCAATGGACGCGCGGCGCCACGTGCTACGAAGTCTTCGTGCGCTCCTTCTCCGACAGCGACGGCGATGGCATCGGCGACCTGAATGGGCTCACCGCCAAGCTCGACTACATCAACGACGGCAGCCCCAACAGCTCGCGGTCGCTCGGTGCCCGCTGCATCTGGGTGATGCCCATCGCCGAATCACCGAGCTACCACGGATACGACGTCACGGACTACTATCGCGTCAAGCGCGAGTACGGGACGAACGACGATTTTCGTCGCTTCGTCGCCGCAGCGCACGAGCGCGGCATCAGAGTGCTCGTCGACTTGGTGCTCAACCACGTGTCCGCGCAGCATCCCTTCTTCCAGGCCGCCGTGCGCGACACCGCGTCGCCCTATCGCGACTGGTTCCACTGGTCGCCGACGAAGCCCGCGGAGCTGAATCCGTGGGGGCAGAGCAATTGGCACCAGTCGCCGGTGCGAAGCGAGTGGTACTATGGCTTCTTTTCCCGCGCGATGCCCGATCTGAACTTTGCGCATCCGCCGGTCGTCGCCGAGGCGAAGAAGATCGCGCGCTATTGGCTCGAGGAGATGGGAGTGGACGGGTTCCGCCTCGACGCAGTCTCGTATCTCGTGGAGGAGGAAGGGCGAATCGTGCACACGCCGGGCACACACGCACTCCTTCGCGAATTCCAGTCGTCGGTCCGAGCGGTCAAGCCGGGCGCCTTCACCGTCGGTGAAGTCTGGGACAGCATCGGCGCGCTACCCGGCTACTATCCCGACCAGCTCGACTCCTACTTCGCCTTCGAGCTCGCCGACAGCCTCATCGCCGGCGTGCGCTCCGGATCGGCCAAGGGAATGCTGGCGCCGGTGCTTCGGATGCAGCGCGAGCTTCCGTCGAATCGCTGGTCGGTTTTTCTCCGCAATCACGATCAGCCGCGCACGCGCACGGAGCTCGGCGGCGACATGGCGCGCGCGCGACTCGCCGCGCTTCTCTTGTTGACGATGCCCGGAATGCCGTTCGTGTACTACGGCGAGGAGATCGGAATGACCGGCGGCAAGCCCGACGAGCGGATCCGAACGCCGATGCAGTGGAACCGGAAGGGCGGCGCCGGCTTTACGACCGGCACGCCCTGGCAGCCACTCCAGAGCGATGCGCTCGCCATCACGGTGGAAGCGGAAGAGCACGACGCGAGCTCGTTGCTCTCACTCTACAGACGTCTCATTCACCTCCGCGCCGGCTGCGCGGCGCTCGGCAATGGAGAGCTCATTCCGCTCACGGCCAGCAGCGACGCCGTGGTCGCCTACCTGCGCCGCGATGGTGATCGCGCCGTGCTCGTCCTCGCGAATCTCTCGGACGCGCCGGAAACCGGCGTCACCATCACCTCGGAACCACGCGCCCTCTCGCCGGGTCGCTGGAGTATCTACGATCTTCTCGGCCGCGATGCTTCGCCACGGCTGATCGTCGGCACCGATGGCAGACTGCGGAACTACGTAGCACGGTCCACCCTGGCACCCAAGCAAGGCCATCTCTACGAGCTCACTCGCGGCAGTCCGCACAGGTGCTAGTGAGGTTGTCATTCGGTCTGACATCTGACGACTGACGTCTGTCTCCCGCTCGAATCCCCCATGACTTCCGAAGGCCGCATGCGCCACCTGATCACTTGCTCGCTCGCCGCCTTCACGCTCGCCACGCCGGCGGTCGCCTTATCACAGTCTCCCGTGGTGGAGAAAGTCGATCCGCCAAACTGGTGGGCAGGCCATTCGATCAATCCCGTACGCTTGCTGGTGCGCGGACGAAATCTCGCGGGGGCGCGCGTGGAATGTCCGCGCCTCGCCTGCGCCAACGTGCGCGTGAACGCCGCCGGTACCTATGCCTTCGTCGACGTCACCGTACCGGCTCGAACCGCCGCGGGCAGCTACCCGCTGCAACTGCGCACCGCCGCGGGGAGCGCACCGATTGCCTTCACGATCGAGCCACCGTTGCCCCGGAGCGGTCGCTTCAAGGGATTCGACGCCAACGACGTCATCTATCTCATCATGCCCGACCGCTTCGCCAATGGCGACACGACGAACGACGATCCCGCCGCGGCGAGAGGAATTTTCGATCGCGCGAAAGGCAGACGCTATCACGGCGGCGATCTCGAGGGCATTCGCAAGCGGCTCCCTTATCTCAAGGACCTGGGCGTCACCGCTCTCTGGCTCACGCCGATCTACGACAACACCAATACGCTCGACCGGAAGGAGGTGTACGACAACGATCCCACCACCGCGTACCACGGCTATCACGCGATCGATTACTACGCCGTCGACGAGCATTTGGGAGACGTCGCAGCCTTCCGCCGCCTGGTCGACGACGCCCACGCGCATGGCCTCAAGATCATCCTCGACATGGTCGCGAATCACACCAGCGCGTATCACCCATGGGTCGAGAACTCGCCGACACCCACGTGGTACAACGGCACCGCGGCGAAGCATCTCGCGAACACCTGGCAAGTGTGGACGCTCGCCGACTCGCTCGCCACGCCCGCGATGCGCCAGGCCACGCTCGACGGCTGGTTCATCGACATCCTGCCGGACCTCAATCAGAACGATCCCGACGTCGCTCGCTACATCGTGCAGAACACCCTGTGGTGGGCCGGCGTGAGCGGGATCGATGGAATCCGGCAAGACACCTGGCCCTACGTGCCCCGCCGCTTCTGGCGCGATTGGATGACGGCCATCAAGCGCGAGTATCCGTCGATGCGCGTGGTCGGCGAGGTCCTCGACGGCGATCCCACGCTGGTGTCCTTCTTCCAAGGCGGGCGCACCGGGTTCGATGGGATCGACGACAAGGTCGACGCGATGTTCGACTTTCCGCTCTACTACACGGTGCGCAGCGCGTTCGCGCAGGGCCGCTCGCTGCGCGACGTGGCGGTCATGCTCGGGCGTGACCGCCTCTACCCGAACGCCGGCAGACTCGTCACGCTCCTCGGCCTGCACGACGTACCTCGATTCATGAGCGAGACGGGCGCGACTACTCAGGGCCTCAAGCTCGCCTTCACCTTTCTGCTGACGGCGCGCGGCACGCCAATGATCTACTACGGTGATGAGATCGCGATGCCTGGCGCGAGCGATCCCGACAACCGCCGCGATTTTCCCGGCGGCTGGCCGCGCGACACGCACGACGCGTTCTCGCCATCAAGCCGCGGCCCCGAGGAGCAGGACGTGTGGGCGCATGTGCAGAAGCTGCTGCGACTCCGCGCCGCGCGCGCCGACCTTCGCACCGCTCCGATGGAGCACCTCGCCGCCGGCGAGCAGACCTTCGTGTACCGCCGCGGTCGCTCGATCGTGGCGCTCAACAACGACACGAAGCCGGCCGAGGTGCACCTGCCGGCGATGACGCTGGGCCCCGACGCGCTCGGCGTCTGCTCAGCGCCGAAGTCCGATGCGGCCGGCATCACGATCTTGATTCTGGCGCGGAGCGGGTGCGTGTTCTGATCGCTGCGACGCGAGGGCGAGCGCGACACCGTTCGTCCATCCGAATCCGTCCTGCGTCGGATACTCGCCGCCGCCGGCGGCGCGATTCGGATCCATGACGTCGTACTTCTCCGTCATCTTTCCCGTCGCGCGAAAGACGCGCCGGTTGAGCGCGAGCCAGCGTGCGCGCGCGGTGTCGGCAATGTCGGCGCGATCGTACCGGCGCGCGCCTTCGATCGCCAGCCACTCGAGCGGCGGCCATCCGTTGGGTGCGTCCCACTGCTGCCCCGACGCGATCCGCGTCGTGACGAATCCCCCGGCGACGAGGAAGTCCCGCGCCATTCGCGCGCTCACGGCGCGGCCCTGCTCGGGCGTCGCGAGGCCGAAGTAGAGTACCGACGCCGCCGCGAGCGTCGGCCGATCGCGCACGCGTTGCGCGCCGCGCCATCGCACATCATAGAACCACCCCTCCGCCGAGTCGTACGCCGCGGCGATGAGCGCGGCGCGCCGCGCGGCGGCTGTCGCGTCGTACCGGTCCGCTACAACAGCATCGCCGGCGCGGGCCCGGAACCGGCGAAGCGCTGCGATCGTGCGCTCGGCGTGATAGAGCAGGCTGTTCAGGTCGATGGGTGCGAGATCGATCACCTCGAGCGTTCGCAGGTCGCTCGAGTGGCGCATCCAGCGGCTTGAGAAATCCCAACCGCTTTCCGCGCCCGCGCGGAGATTGCGATATAGCGCTTCGCGTCGCGAGGCCGGCACCGTCTGGCCGAGCGCGTAGTCCTCGCGGAACGATTCGGGCCGCGGCTCGGGGATGTCGTCCCAGTAGCGATTCAGCAGCGCGCCGTTCGGCAATCGTACCACGCGTCGCCACGCCGTGCCGGGAGCGAGCCGCTCGGCGCCGTCCATCCAGAACGCATGCTCCGACTCCAGCGCCTGGAGATAGCGGAGCGCCTGCGCCGTGTCGGTCGCGGTAGCGTAGAGCCCGACCATCGCCGCGAGATACGGCGGCTGGCTGCGACCGAGATAGTACGTGCGATTGCCGTTCGGTACGTGTCCGATGGTCGCGACGAGGTGCGCGAAGTTGTCGAGCATGTTCGTCACGAGATCGATGCGGCCGCTCTCGACGAGACCGAGCATCGTGAAGTACGAGTCCCAGTAGTACACCTCGCGAAAGCGGCCGCCCGGCACGATGTACGGATGCGGGAGCGGGATGAGCGAGGAGCGCGCGTCCGGCACATCGGCCGGGCGAGTGAGCACGGGCCACAGCGCGCGAATGTGCCCCTCCATCGTTTGCGCCGAGTCCTGGAACGCAGCCGCACCGGCCGGCGCGGGCAGCGTGAATTCGCGCCTGGCAAACGCGCGTAGATCGAAGCCGGCCGTGCGTCTCTCGACTTCGTACGCGGCTACGATCTCGGCTGGTGCGCGAAGCGGACGCGCATCCACGAACGTCTTCGAGTCGGGAAAGGCCGATGCCGTCTGTACGTCGGCGAAGAGTGCGCCGAGCGCGTGCGCGGGATCGTACGAGCCTGCTGGCGCCGCGCCGCGCCCGCCCGCCGCGGGCGACGCGTTCGTGCGGCATCCCGCGACGACGGCGATCGCAGCGATGCAGATCCCGCGTCTCACCGCACGAGCACGCGATATCCGTGCGCCGGCACGTCGATCGCCCCGCTCGGCGGGAGCGTCACCGCCGCCTTGCTGAACCAATCGGTGTATCGACCCGGTTGCTGCAGCGCGCGGTATGAGATGCTCGCCGGCGCGTCGCCGAAGTTGAGCGCAACGAATACCGTGTTGGCGCCGCGCGTGCGGGTGAAAGCGTACGTC
>JALZAE010000375.1 GCA_030948535.1 Gemmatimonadota bacterium
CGACGCGGCGCATGGTGTGGTGAAAACCTGGTATCAAGTGCTGCCCGGCGACTTTCACGATTGGGATGTCGGGGCGGCGCCGGCGCTCATCACCACCAGCGCGGGAAAACATCTCGTCTCGATCGCCGGTAAGGACGGCCATCTCTACGGCTACGAACGTGACAGCCGCGCGCGCGTCTACGCGACCGAGGTCACGACCGTCGAGAACGCCACCGCGCCGTTCACTCCCGGCGGAACACATTTCTGTCCCGGCATTCAGGGCGGCGTCGAGTGGAACGGACCGAGCTTTTCGGCGAAGACGAACTTGCTGTACGTGAACTCCATCGACTGGTGCTCGACGGTCAAGATCGTGCCGGCGTCGAAGCTCGAGGGGCGGCGTGGACTTCCCTGGACCGGCTCCGCCGAGCTGACGAAGCCCTTCGGCGCGTTCGATAAGACGAGCAAGGGTTGGCTCACCGCCGTCGACGCCGAGGACGGCAAGGTGAAGTGGCGCTACGCGTCGTCGACGCCGCTCGTCGCGGCCGTGACATCGACTGCCGGCGGCCTCGTCTTCACCGGCGATCTCAAGGGTTCTGTGTTCGCGTTCAACGCCGAGACTGGCGCGGAGCTCTGGCGCCACGAAGTCGGCCAACCGATCGGCGGCGGCGTCATCACGTACGCCGTGAATGGAAAACAGTACGTAGCGGTCGCGGTCGGCATGCACTCGCCGAAGGCGTGGCTCGTCGAGGGAGGCCAGGCGCGCGTCGTGGTGTTTGGGCTGCCATAGGCGAGGCTGCGTGTGCTCTTCACGTTCCTTCGCTCGCGCGTAGATTGAGACCCATGGAAGCCTCCCGTATGGCCGAGCGTCGGCCGACGATCGTGCCTAACACGCGCCCAGCCGCCGAGGGTGGGCAGGGCGCCGAGCGCAATCCAGGGACGCCGCTCGAGCTCGACTTCGTGCAAGCGTTACGCGTGAATCGCAGCGCCGTCGAGCGGCGCGCGGCGACGCTGACGACGCGGCGCACGGTGAAAAAGGAATGGCAAGCCGCGTGGCTGCTGCGCGCGATCACCTGCATCGATCTCACGACGCTCGCCGGCGACGACACGCCGGGCAACGTCATCCGGCTGTGCGCGAAAGCGCGTCACCCGGTTCGCGAGGATGTGCTCGAAGCGCTGGGTGTGTCGCATCTCGGTCTCACCGTGGGCGCCGTGTGCGTCTATCACTCCCTCGTGCCGACGGCGGTGCGCGCGCTAGCGGGAACGAAGATTCCGGTCGCGGCCGTATCGACCGGATTTCCCGCCGGCCTCAGTCCGCTCGAGCAGCGCATCGCCGAGGTGCGCGCATCGGTTGTCGCGGGCGCGACGGAGATCGACATCGTCGTCACGCGCGGCCACGTGCTGACCGCGAACTGGCAGGCGCTCTACGACGAGGTTCGCGCCTTCCGCGATGCCTGCGGCGATGCGCACATGAAAACGATTCTTGGAACGGGCGATCTGGCGACACTGACGAACGTCGGGCGCGCGAGCATGGTCGCGATGATGGCGGGCTCGGATTTCATCAAGACGTCGACGGGAAAGGAGACGGTCAACGCGACGCTTCCCGTCGGACTCGTGATGGTGCGCATGATTCGCGAGTATCACGAGCAAACGGGCCAGATGGTCGGATTCAAGCCTGCCGGCGGCATCCGTGCGGCAAAGGGCGCGCTCGAGTGGCTGGCGCTGATGAAAGAAGAGCTCGGCGAGCGCTGGATGCGCCCCGATCTCTTCCGGCTCGGTGCCAGTAGTCTGCTCACCGACATCGAACGGCAGCTGGAGCACTTCGTCACCGGCCGGTACTCGGCGGCGCACCGACAACCCATGGTGTGACGGCGGGTGCAGGGTTTGGCGAACGGGGTATGGTCAGCTCGACTGCCTCTCTATCATCTGCGTCATCTCACCGCACCCTGTTCGCCGTACCCTGCACCCGCTCTACGGAGTCTACAGTGGCAACAGTAGCTGAGATCTTCGAAACGATGGAATACGGCCCGGCGCCGGAGTCGGACACGACCGTGCGGCAGTGGCTCGCCAAGCACGAGGGCGGGTTCGGGCAATTCATAGATGGGCAGTGGACGGCAGCGAGTGCAGCGGAGCAGTTCGATGTAATGGATCCGTCGAACGGCAAGCGCATCGCGCGCGTGGCGCAGGGGACGGAGCGCGATGTGGACGCCGCGGTGGCGGCGGCGCGCGAAGCGTACGCGTCGTGGTCGGCGCTCTCGGGGCATGCGCGCGCGCGGCACCTCTACGCGCTCGCGCGAGCGGTGCAGAAGCATTCGCGCTTTCTCGCCGTCCTCGAGAGCATGGACAACGGCAAATCGATCCGCGAGACGCGCGACATCGACATCCCGCTCGTCGCCCGGCACTTCTACCATCACGCGGGCTGGGCGCAACTGCTCGCGACGGAGTTCGAGGGCTACGGACCCGTCGGCGTGATCGGACAGATCATCCCGTGGAATTTTCCGTTGTTGATGCTGGCGTGGAAAGTCGCGCCGGCGCTCGCCGCGGGAAACACCGTCGTGATGAAGCCGGCGGAGTTCACGCCGCTGACGGCGCTCGCTTTCGCGGAAATTGCGCAGGAGGCGGGGCTGCCGCCCGGCGTGTTCAACCTGGTGACCGGCGATGGAAAGACCGGCGCGCTGATCGTCGATCACGACGACGTCGACAAGATCGCGTTCACCGGATCGACCGAAGTCGGACGCATCATCCGGAAGGCGACGGCGGGGTCGGGCAAGAAGCTCTCGCTCGAGCTCGGCGGAAAGAGTCCCTTCATCGTGTTCGAGGATGCCGATCTCGACAGCGTGGTCGAGGGTGTCGTCGACGCGATCTGGTTCAATCAGGGCCAGGTGTGCTGCGCCGGCTCGCGCATGCTGGTGCAGGAGGGCATCGCCGAGCGGCTGACGACGAAGCTGCGCGCGCGCATGGAGAAGCTGCGCGTCGGCGCGCCGCTCGACAAAGCGATCGACATGGGCGCGATCGTCGCGCCGGTGCAGCTCGAGCGGATTCGCGAGCTGGTGCAGCAAGGTGTCGACGAAGGCGCGACGATGTGGCAGCCGAGCTGGGCGTGTCCCACCGATGGATGCTTCTATCCGCCAACGCTGTTCACGAACGTGAGTCCAGCCGCGACGATCGCGCAGGTGGAGATCTTCGGCCCGGTGATGGTGAGCATGACGTTCAGAACGCCGTCCGAGGCCGTGGAGCTGGCGAACAACACACCGTACGGACTCGCGGCGAGCGTGTGGACGGAGAACATCAATCTCGCGCTCGACGTCGCGCCGAAGATCAAGGCGGGGGTGGTGTGGATCAACTCGACGAACCTGTTCGACGCGGCGGCCGGATTCGGCGGATATCGCGAGTCCGGGTTCGGGCGCGAAGGTGGGCGCGAAGGGATGTATGAGTACCTG
>JALZAE010000392.1 GCA_030948535.1 Gemmatimonadota bacterium
GCGCCTCGGACGCTGATGCGGCGCGGTCATACACGTCGCGGATGCTATCGTCGGGGCCAATGGGAATCGCGCGCTGTGCAACGACATCGCCGGTATCGACGCCATCGTCGAAGTAGAACAGCGTCACCCCGGTCTCAGTCTCGCCGTTGATCAGGCTCCAGACGAGCGGCGCGCCGCCACGATACTTCGGGAGCAGCGACGCATGAATGCCGGCAACTCCTCTCGAAAATATCGACCGAATTGATCGAGGGACCAGGTAATACCATCCGATCACTAGCCCCAATTCCGGCTTCCACGCGCGCAAGGTTTCGAGCTGCTCGGTATCGCTCGCGCCACTCGTGACGTAGGCCAACGGAACGTCATACTCCTGTGCCAAGTCCTCAAAGCCTTGGTAGGTCACGTTCCGAACGGGCGTCACCGAGTACGAGATGCGAAACTCCTGCGGAATTGAGAAAATGCCCACGATCTGCTCTCCCGATTCCAGCAGTCGACGACAGCATCGATGGCCGAGCTCGGTCGCTCCGAAGAACACGATTCGCATCGGCCGAATGTTATCGGGGTCTGGAGAGCGACGCGAGTAAATCTCGCCGCGGGGCGATGAGGACACTACGCGAGAAGTTCTCCGACTTCGTTCGCGATCTCAAGAGCGCATGTGAGACCGGGCGATTCGATGCCGACGAGATTCACCCAACCGGGTAGTCCGCGATTGCTTTCCTCGGCGATCACGAAGTCGACGGCCGCTCCGCTCTCGCTCACGCGTCGACAACGAATGCCGGCCTGATCGGGACGAAGATCGCTCTCGCTAAAACCAACCAGATACCGACTCGCGGCATCCGCGAACACGCTTGCCCTATTGGCCTGCACGGAGTAGTCCTGCGCTCGTGTCGTCAGAAGCTCCACATCCGGACCGAGGCGAAGGGAGCCGGCAAGGTCGACCGTAATGTGAATACCAAGGCCGCTGAGTCCTGCGGGCGGCACGGGATAAATGAGGTGCGAGACGAGATCGCGCTTTGACTCTGCGAGCCGGAAATACGACCCCCGCACAAAGCGGAGCCGATATCCTGCCGAGTCGACGTCTATGCCCATCCCCTCGGCGATCTCGTCTGCGCCGAGTCCCGCCGCGTTGACAACGCGACGAGCATCGATGTGGGACTCCTCGCCCATCGAATCGACGTAACGAATTCCGTAGCCAGCGCCGAATGACGTTGCATCCACATACCGGTGGCCGTAGGCGAGCACCGCATCCGACGCCAATGCAATGGTCTCCAGCGAGCTCATGAATGCGTGGCTGTCGATGATACCGGTATCGGGCGACCAGAGCGCCGCAACGGCGCGCACGTTTGGCTCGGCGTCGCGAAACGCCGCCGACTCGATCCAGTCCAAGTGCCTCATGCCGTTCTCCCGGCCGCGCGTAAGAATCTGCTCGAGGGCTCGTACCTCGGTGTCATCGGTAGCGACAATGAATTTCCCGAGGCGACGGTGAGGCACCATGTGCGCCGAGCACCACGCGTAGGTGGAGCGATTTCCGCGCACGCACAATTCTGCTTTGCGTGAACCGGTGGGATAGTACATGCCCGCGTGGATGACTTCGCTGTTCCGACTACTGGCCTCGCGACCGAATCCATCGTGTCGCTCGAGAACCACCACCGACATGCCGCGCTGAGCCAGATTTGCCGCGACAGCAAGTCCGACGACGCCCGCTCCGACGATCAGGACATCGGTGTTCACCGGTCCCTCGCGCGCGCTACATGAACCGGCGCAGCCACATCTCGAAAGAAAGGAGGGACCAGATGAGTAGCCGATGGTTCTGCTTCGCGCTCGTGTGCTCCTCGACGATCGCGCTGACGAATTCCGGCTGGAGATACGCGTTGATGCGCGAGCGCGGCGTACACAATTGCCGCTTGATGTACTCGAGACTCTCGCCGCGGTACCACGCTTCGTACGGCCCGCTAAAGCCCTGCTTCTTTCGCTCGAGGATCTCCTGCGGGATCAGCCGGCGCATTGCGCGTCGCAGTACGGCCTTGCCATTCGATGCCTCGAGCCAGCGATGGCGCTTGAGCACGTCATCCTCGTCCGCGGTGCCGGTGATAGGACTGTCTCCCAATTTGTATCGGACCGGCACGCGCATAGCGAAGTCGACGAGCTCGTCGTCGAGAAATGGGACGCGCGTCTCCAGTCCGTGCGCCATGCTCACCTTATCCTCGACGAGCAGTAGGCCGTGCAAGAAGGTCTTGGCCTCGAAATACAGTGAGTGATTCACGTAATCGTCGGCGGTCTCGAGCGGGCCGACGTGTCCGGCGAATACATCGCGAAACACATCAAATGTCGAGTGACCCGTCAAGCCACGCCACACGTGAGGCTGAAATAGGCGAGGCTTTGCCTCGTCCGAGACGAGCCGTTGCCAGAACGCATAGTAGTTGGCGAAGTACTCGTCAGGCGTTCGTGAACTCGTCGCCCGAAAATAGCGCCAAGGGTATCCACCGAAGAGCTCGTCTCCCCCCGCACCCGATAGCACCACCTTGACGAAGCGACTCGCGAGACGGGCGACGTAGTAGTTCGGGTAGGATTGCCCGACGCGAAGATCCTCGAGGTGCCACACGAGATCCGCCATCACTTGCTCCATGTCGCCGGCATGGAGTACGACTTCGTAGTGCTCCGTCTTAAATGTGTTGGCCATCATCTCCGACGCCGGCCGCTCATCGAATCCCAGCTCGAGGCCGCTGGCAGACGAAAAATCAAATCCACCTGTGAAGGAGTGAATGCGGCCGAGATGGCGGGAAGCGACCGCTGTAATCGATCCCGAATCCATCCCGCCGCTCAGATAGCTCCCGATCGGCACATCGCTCACGAGTTGGCGAACCGTGGCGGCCTTGAAACTGTGGAACAGAGCCTCGACGCACTCCTCTTCGGATCCTTCCATGGTGTCGATGCCGAACCTGTAGTCCCAGTACTTGCACTGCCGCATCGTACCGCGCTCGGCGTCGATCGTTAGCGTGTGGCCGGCGGGGAGGAGCTTGATTCCCTCGAAAAGGGTCTCGTCGGTGAAGATGTTCTGGAAGGTGAAATACTGATGAAGCGCCGGCAGACAGACCTCGCGCTTGACGAAAGGCAGGGTCAGCAGGGCCTTGCACTCCGACGCGAAGGCGATCTGCTTGCCGTCGCTCGAGTAATACAACGGCTTTACGCCGTACCGATCCCGGGCGATGAACAACCTTCGCTTGGTCCGATCCCAGATCGCGAATGCGAACATGCCGTTGAGCTTGGTCAGGACTTCCTCATCCCATTCGCGATAGCCGCGAAGAATCACCTCGGTATCCGAACGGGAGACGAATCGATGGCCGAGCGACTGGAGCTCGGCGCGGAGCTCCTGAAAGTTGAACACTTCGCCGTTGTACGTGATCACTAGATCGCGCTCGGCCGAGAGCATCGGCTGTGCACCGGCGGGCGAGAGATCGATGATCGCCAGTCGGCGATGGCCGAGTGCGACGCTATGGTCGACCCAGACACCCTCGCCGTCCGGGCCACGATGACGGATCGCATCGATCATCCGCTGGACCGTCTCGTGAGCGACCGGTTCGCCCCGCAGATTGATCGTTCCCGCGATACCGCACATCAGCCTGTGCGCCCGGCCACGGCCGCTTGCCGCTGCGCCACCGCGTCCTTGTGCGCCGCGCGCCATTCGATCAACCGGCGAATGCCTTCTTCGGGCTCGGTCGACGCGTTGAAGCCAAGTCTCGCGATGCCGCCGCGGTCGATCCGATGCGCTGAGTGACGAACGTCTGGCCAGCTGGCTCATAGCGAATACCAAGGTGCTGCGTATCCGTCAGCTTAAGGATGAGCTCCGCGATCTCCTTGATCGTCGTGCCGACGCCGCGGCCGACGTTATAGAATCGATCGGTGGCTGTGCCCTTGGCTGCGAGCACGTTACACTCGGCTGCGTCCTCGACGTAGATGAAGTCGTACGTTTGCGAACCATCGCCGTAAACCGTGGGCGCTTCGCCGCGGTCGATCGCATCGAGGATTTTCATGACCACAGCTACGTATGTCCCGCGGTAGTCCTGGCGTGGGCCGTAAATGTTCATGTAGCGCAAGCCGACGTAGTCGAGGCCGTAACGCGCGTTGTAGGCGCGCGCCATGTGCTCACCCGCGATCTTGGTCGCACCGTAGAACGTTCTGTTGTTATACGGATGGTCCTCCGTCATTGGGATCTGCAGAGCGTCCCCGTACACCGATGCGGATGAGGAATAGACCAGCCGCTTCACCTTCTGCTTCCGGCAAGCCTCGAGGACGTTGAAGGTGCCGCGAATGTTGACCTCGAACGCCGACTCCGGAAATTCGTGGCAATGCAGGAGCCAGAGTGCCGCGAGATGAAAGACCACGTCGATCTTGTCCATTGCGGCATGCAGGATGTCGGTGTGCAATAGATCGCCGCCGAGCTCGAACACGCGCACGCGCGGATCGAGGAGGGCGCCCTGCAAGTTTTCCATGGTGCCGCGCGCGAAGTTGTCGTAGACGATGATCTCCTTCACGTCCTCGCGCATCAGTCGGTCGACGACGTGCGAGCCGATGAGCCCGGCACCGCCGATGACGAGCGCTCGCTTGCCACTGAGCTCCATGGAGTTCCTCGAGATGTCAGTTCGAAATGCGACGACCGGAGCGCGCGAAAGGTCAGCGCCCGCGGTTCAGATGGTACGTG
>JALZAE010000396.1 GCA_030948535.1 Gemmatimonadota bacterium
GACGTACATCGCGATCGCGCGCACCGGCGAGTGGGCGGGCGCGGCGGCGCGTGCCCACGCCGACGAGCTCGCGCGCGTCGCGCCGCTCGCGATGTCGATCGACTCGAGCGCGTCGCGCACCTCGGCGGCGGTCTGCGGGCGGTCCGACGGTCGCTTCTCGAGGCAGGCCATGATTACCGCCGACAGCGTTGGCGGCAGCGATGGCCGGCGCTGGGCAAGCGGCGCGGGTCGCTCGGTGAGATGCGCCACCAGTAGCTCGTGCGATGTGCGTCCGACAAAGGGGACTTCGCCGGCGAGCAGCTCGTACGCCATCACGCCGAACGCGTAGATGTCCGCGCGATGGTCCGTGCCCGGGTCGGCGGCGGCCTGCTCCGGCGCCATGTAGCGCGGCGTGCCGATCGACATGCCGAAGCCCGTGAGTCCCGCGCCCTCGTGCCGCTGCGCCGATGCGTTCAACGCCTTGGCGACGCCGAAGTCGGCGACGAGCGCGTGGCCGTTGGAGAGGAGAATGTTGGCCGGCTTGATGTCGCGATGGACGATGCCGCGCGCGTGCGCGTACGCGAGCGCGTCGGCCACCTCGCGCAGGATGCGGAGCGCCTCGTTCACCGGAAGCCGCCGGCGCGCGCGAGACGATCGCCGAGCGACTCCCCTTCGATGAACGGCATCGTGTAGTAGGGCACGCCTTCGACGACGCCCGCGCTCAGCACCGGCACGATGTGCGGATGTTGCAGCTGCGCCGCGAGCTGGATTTCGCGCTGAAAGCGATCCGTATTGACGCCCGCGGCGAGATCCGGCGGCAGCACCTTGATCACGACCTTCCGATCGAGTGCGGTGTCGCGCGCCACGAACACGCGCGACATCCCGCCGCCCCCGAGCTCGCGCTCGATGTCGTAGTGCTCGCTCAGATGCGTGCGGAAGAGCTCGAGGAGATCCGTCATCGGTCTCGGGGGCGGGGCGATCTCGGGTGCTGGAATGTAGGGACTCGTTCTCGGGAGCGGAACGCGAAGGGCGATCCCCGCGTGTGCGTCGCTACGCATCACGCGAGAATCGCCCCCGGCATTCGCGCAGGGTGACCGCCGTCACTCCACTGCGCTGCTCCATCTGTGAGCGTTCAACGCGCCATGCGACGTTGACGCTCGGCGTGGCGTTTGCTACGAGTACCTCACCCGCCGGAACGCCAACGTCGGCGGCGGGATCGGTCTCGCGACGTACGGTGGTCGGGTGAACGCGGTTGCGCCGGATGCGACGGCCGCCGCGCAACGCGGCTCCATTCTCGATACCGCGTACACCGTCGGATGGGGAAATCCAGCGGACGAGAATCGCGGCCTCGCATGGGTGCGCGATCTCTATCGTGAGCTCTTCGCCGACTCTGGCGGCGTTCCCGTACCGAGCGCGACGAGCGAGGGCGCACTGATCAACCATCCGGACGCGGACCTCGCCGATCCGAACTGGAATACCTCAGGCGTGCCCTGGCACGCCATCTACTACCAGAACAACTACGCGAGGCTGCAGCTCGTCAACGCGCGATGGGATCCCCGCGACGTGTTTCATCACGCGCTGTCGATTCGGCTTCCCGACGACGCGTCTTCGCACAAGTAGGCTCCGGCCGCGACGCTTCACGCGGCCTTCGCTGGGATGACGGCAGGGATGCCGCGCAACGAACGCCTGACGCGGACGCGCCACAGCCAGTACAGCAGCGCCGTGAGCACGACGAGCGGCGGAATGAGCAGCAGAGGAAAGATCCGCACCGACTTCGGAAAGACCTTTGCCTGCCCCAGAAAGAACGAGAACGCGGCGATGAGTAGCGCGAAGGACATGCGCCACAGATGTCGAGTGAGGCGAGGTGCGCCGCGAATCGTCTGCACGCCGCCCAACCGGATCAGCCGAAAATCGCCGGCGCTCGCCAACAGCCCGATCGTTCCGAAGATGAGAAAGGGATAGGCCGGCATCCCGTACAGCTTGCCGGTGGCACTCGCGAGCACCTCGACGCCGAACGTAAACAGCGTCGCCGTCACGGCCATCGCCACCAGCATCATCCCGATGTCCAGTTGCCGCGATCTCGCCGATGGCGGACGCACCGTGGTCAACCCTGTGATCACGAGATAGGCCGTCAGCAATCCAACAGGAACGTTCGCCGCCGGCGCCACGCGGCGCACCGCGGCCATCATCGATCCGATGAGCGCCATGGTGAGCATCGCATAGACGAACATCATTCCGCTCCGGCGATGCAGCCGCGCGCCCTTCGCCGCGGACAGTGCGGCGAAGCCGCACACGATGGCGATTCCACCCGCGATGATGTGCACCGCTAACGTCATTCGCACCGAGAACCTCGCGACAGAAGTGGGATCGCCACAGAACGCGTGCGTGTCGTGATCGATCTAGGCTCGAGCGGGCGCAGCGCCCAAGATCATCGAGGGCCGATGGTTGCCGCAGAGCCGCGAAGCGGTCGGCTAGGAGCGCATCGTGATGGCTGGGTCGATGCGCGCGGCACGCAGTGCCGGGATCCAGCACGCGCCGAGTCCGATCGCCGCCATCACCAGCGTCACGCCGATCAAGGTGACCGGATCGTGCGGTGCGATGCCAAAGAGCAGTCCACGAATGACGCCGGAGGCCACATACGCGCCGGCGACGCCGAGCGCGAGACCAATCGCCAGCAACACGCCTCCTTCCCGCAGGATCATCCGCTGCACCCGCCCGCCATCGGCGCCGAGGCTCATGCGGATGCCGATCTCATTCGTACGGGCACTCACTGAGAACGCCAGAACACCCGCGATCCCCACGGCGGCAATGATGACGGCCAGCACGCCGAACAATGAGATGAGGGCGGCATTCAATCGGCGCGGCGCAACGCTCTGATCCTTGATCTGCGCGATCGTCATCACGTTCTCGATCAGCGCTGCCGGCGCGATGCGCCGGACAACGCGCGTCGCCGCGGACACCAGTGCCGACGCGTTGCTGTCGGCGCGAATCACCAGCCCGCCGCTGATCGCGAGCTCCTGGGCGAAGGGCATGAACGCCACGGGCCGAGGCTGCGCATCCATCCCTCCATCCTGCGTATTGCCGACGACACCGACGATCGTGCGCCATTCGCCGCTGAAGGGAGTGA
>JALZAE010000417.1 GCA_030948535.1 Gemmatimonadota bacterium
GGCCAAGCGGGCGCTCAAACCGGTAAACGACATCGTCGACATGTATCGCCGTCGCTGGGGTTTGGCGGAGCGTCGCATCGAAGGCACGTACTACCAGGATTCGCGGCTCGCGGTGATTGCGCAGCTCTGCCCCGAATTGGACTTCGATCGCGCGATGCTGCCGCCGTGGTTCCATTACGTCGGGCTCGTGCGCGATGTCCCCGCCCTCGCCGCGCCCGTGCCCTTTCCGTACGAACGGCTCACCGGGGCGCCGATCGTCTACGCGTCGCTCGGCACGCTGCTCCAGAGCGCGAAGCCGCGCACGTTCAGGGCGATCGCCAAAGCGTGCGCGGGTCGCGGCGCGCAACTCGTGATCACCGTCGGCGGCGCGGCCGGTGCACGCGAGGCGTTGCGAGCATTGCCGGGCGAGCCGATCGTGGTCGACTTCGCCCCGCAACTCGACATCATCGCCCGCTCGACGCTGGTCATCACGCACGGCGGACTCAACACCGTGCTCGAGTCGCTGTCACATGGTGTGCCGCTGGTCGCGATGCCGATCGCGTTCGATCAGCCAGGCGTCTGCGCGCGCGTGGAGCGTAGCGGTGCCGGCGTCGTGGTGCGTCGCCATCACCTGACCACCGCGCTGCCGGCGGCGGTGCGGGTGGTCACGGAGAACGAGCGCTTCGTTCGGGCCGCCCGCCGGCTCCGGTCAGCGCTGGCCGATTGCGGTGGCGTGTCGCGCGCGGCAGCAATCGCCGAGCGTGCGCTGGCGACCCGCGCGCCGGTGATGCGCGCATCGCCAACCGAGAGCACAGCGAGCGGCGGGGTCATCGACATCGCTAGTCGCGCGCGCCGTCGCGCGCATTGACCGGCGCCGTGGCGAACGACCTGCTCAGTCCGCCGGCATTCGTGTCGGCGCGCGATCTGGTAGCGAGGTGGGCGGCGCGGACTCCCGGCGCGACCGCGGTTTCCTTTGGCCGCGACTCGCTGACCTACGCGCAGCTCGACGAGCATGCGCGCTCTCTCGGACGAGTGCTACGCGCGCGCGGAGTCCAGCGGGATGTCGTGGTCGGCGTGTGTCTCGAGCGGTCGATCGATGCGGTCGTAGCGCTCTTGGCGATTCACGCCGCCGGCGGCGCGTATCTGCCGCTCGATCCGGAATATCCGGGTATCCGTCTGGCCGCGATGATCGAGGAGGCGGACGCACCTCTCGTGATCACTCGCTCGCCGCTCGCGCATCTGTTCGCGTCATCGACCGTTCGTCTCCTGACGCTGGATGACGCGGCGACCGAGTGCACGCCGAGTGATGACGATCTGCGTCTCGAAGCCGACGCGCTCGCCTACGTCATCTTCACCTCCGGATCGAGCGGCGCGCCTCGCGGCGTGATGATCGAGCAGGGCTCGCTGCGCGGTCTCGTCGACGGCGTGATCGGCGCCTACGGGATCACGGCAAAGGATCGCGTACTGCAGTTCACCTCGCTCTCGTTCGACATCAGCATCGAGGAGATCCTGTCGACGTTGGCGGCCGGCGCGACTCTGGTGCTGCGGACCGAGGAGATGCTGGAGTCGATCTCCGGTTTTCTACGCCATTGCGCCGACGAGCGCATCTCTGTGCTCAACCTGCCGACCGCCTTCTGGCACGAGATGGCGGATGTCGTGCACGCGCGTGGACTCACGCTGCCGGAATCGCTGCGTCTGGTGATCATCGGCGGCGAGCGGGCGCACGCGGGTCGCGTCGCGCGCTGGGTCGAAAGCGCGACTGGGCACGTCAGGCTCATCAACGGCTATGGCCCGACCGAAGCGACGATCACCGCGACGACCTGCGATCTGAGCGCGACGCGGTTCACCACCGACGTGCCGATAGGCCGGCCGATTGCCGGCGTGACCGCGCACATCGTCGCCGACGAGCTGTACCTCACAGGCGCGTCGCTCGCCCGCGGCTATTGCGGCGATGATGTTGCGACGCGCGAGCGATTCGTCTCGGTCGCGACGTCAAACGGCCCGGTGCGCGCCTATCGCACCGGCGATCGCGTGCGACTTCGCCCCGACGGCCAGCTCGAGTTCCTCGGCCGGCTCGACGCGCAGCTAAAGGTCCGCGGCTACCGCGTCGAGCCCGCCGAGATCGAGGTGGCGCTCGAGACACTGCCCGAGGTGGCCGAAGCGGCGGTGATGCCGAGCGTCAGTGAGTCCGGCGTGACGCGATTGATCGCCTTCGTACGACCGGCCAGCGACGCATCGCTGCTCGACGATTCTTTCGCCGGCGCGTTGCGCGCTTCGCTCGAGAAAACGCTACCGCGCTATCTCATTCCCGCGCTCTTCGTACCGTTGAAGGCCTGGCCCGTCACCACGCAGGGCAAGATCGATCGCGCGGCACTGCTCGCGTTGCCGATCAGGCCCGCAAAGACCACCGATGAAAGCAAAGCCGGCTCGGAGACGGAGCGCGCGCTCGCGCGCATGTGGCACGAGCTACTCGAAGTCGATCACGTCTCACTCGGCGACGACTTCTTCGACCTCGGCGGGCACTCGCTTCTCGCGATGCAGCTCGTCGCGCGGATCGAGGATGAGCTGGGCGTTCCGATCCCGGTGCACGCGCTCTTCACCGCGCGCACGCCGGCGTCGCTCGCGGTACTCGTCGACGCGAAGCGAGCCGTCCCGGTGGACGTTTCGATCTCGTCGCCCGAACATGGCCGCGAGCCGGTGCTGTCGATCGAGCAGGAAGCATGGCTCATGCGCGAGCGGTGGGAGCGCTTGCATGGCGTGAAGCGCAAGGCGTTTCACATCCACAGCGTCTGTCGTCTCGCCGGCCCGCTCGATGAGCGTGCGCTCGCCGGCGCGCTAAGCGAAGTCGTTCGACGGCACGAGGCATTGCGCACGACCTTCACAACGATCCCCGGCGTGATGACCAGCGATGCGTTGGCGCCCATCGCCCGTGCGTGGCTGTCGATTCCCGGCATGGTACAGCAGGTCTATCGTGCCATCACGAAACGCCCACTTACCCGGCGGCCATCGCGGATCGTCGGAGATATTCGACCGGTGATCGGGCCGGCCACGCCGATCGCCTTGCCGATCGTCGATCTCCGCCACATAGCGCTCGAGCAGCGTGAGACGGAAGCGATGCGAGTACTGGGCGGCGAATACGAGCGCGGGCTCGATTGGCAGACCGGCCCGATGCTGCGCGCGCTTCTCGTCCGCACCGGCGACCAGGACTATGTGCTCAGCGTGCTGATGCATCACCTCGCCGCCGATGGCTGGTCGATCGATGTGCTGCTGGACGAGATCGGCGTCCTCTATCGCGCGATCATCGAGCGTCGCGCATCGCCATTGGCCGAGCTCACGTGGCAGTTCCGCGATTTCGCATGGTGGCAGCGCGAGTGGCTCGGCGCCGAAGTGACGCGCACGCTTCCGCACTGGCACGAGCACTTCGCGAAGATCGGTCTCTTCCCCGAGCTCGGGCTGCCCTTCGCGCGACAGGGACGACTCGGCAAGGAGCACTACGTGCGCGGCCGGCGCTTCACGCACGCGCTGAGTCCGTCCCTCACGAGCGGCGCGCGCACGCTCGGCCGCCGCACCGGCGCCACGCTGTTCGCTGTGATGCTCACCGCGCTGCAGGCGCTCGTGCATCGCTACACCGGTCGCGCCGACTTCGGCATCCTCGCGCCGATGGCCAACCGCAACCGACCCGAGGCGCGCCGGCTGATCGGATGGGTCGACAACGTGTGCGTACTCATCGCGCACGTCGACGAAACCGTTTCCTTTCTCGACCTCCTCCAGCAAGCGAAGCGCGAAGTGGTCGAGGCGCTTGCGTACCAGGAGATCCCGTACTCGCTGGTGCATCTGATGTTGCTGCCGCATCAGCCGTCATACCGCATGACCGCCGCCGCGGTGGACGCCCCTTTCATCTATTTCGATGTCCGCCCGCGCGCCCGGCCCGCGCAGCAGATGCCCGGCGTCACGATGACTCCCGTGGAGGTGCCCGACACCGCGGTCAACAGCGGGGTCGAGTTAGTTGTGATCGAACACACAGACCACCTCGAGCTCAACATCCAGTATTCGCTCGACCGCTTCGAGCCGCTGGCGATCGCCGAGATGATGGCGCAGTACGCGCTGGTCCTCGAGCGCGTCGTCGCGCGGCCGGAAGAGTCGCTCTCCACGCTGCTGTCTGTGATCTCACCTCCGACACGCCAACCATGATCGCCGCCATCCGTTCCGGCTGGGCGCCTGGACCTTCGACTCCGGTCGCTCTCGCCGACGAGGTGCATCTGTGGCTCGTCGATCTCTCCGAGCAGGAACGCTTTGCGATTTCGTTCTCTCGCATCGAGCGCGATCGCGTGTCGCGCCTTCAGCGCGCAAGTGACGGCCGGCGCTTCATGAGCGCGCGCTCGGCGCTGCGTCGCATCCTCGGCGCGTACGTGGGTTTGGAGCCGGCCGCGCTGCGATTCACCATTGGCGCAGTCGGCAGACCCGAGCTCGCCGCCGAACAGGCACGAGGCGTTCGCTTCAGCTCGTCGCGCGCCGGCGATATCGCGCTGGTTGCCGTGACGCGAGAGCGCGCCGTCGGCGTGGACATCGAGCGCATCGGCGACGCGTCGCTCTCTCCGACGCTGCTGCGACTCTGCTGCTCGCCGACGGAGCTCGAGGTGCTGCACGCGCTGCCGGCGGAATCACGCGACGCCGCCTTCGTAGAACTATGGACGCGCAAAGAGGCAGTGTTGAAGGCGACCGGCGACGGACTCCGGCGCGCGCCTGATTCGGTCTGCGTGCTCGGCGACGTCATCGACCTCGGCGAGCGTTTTACGCTGCGTCGCATCGGCGGCGTCGATGGTTACGTCGCGTCCGTCGCCGCAAAGGATGCCGGCTGGCGATTCCGTCGCTTCGAGCTCGAGGCGTGCGCATGAGCGCGAGGCGGCGACTGCTGCGTCTGGCCGAAACGTGGATGCCGAGGGCGCTCGTGCGGCCATTCTACATGCGGCACGTGCGGCTCGACGCCGCGGAGTTGGATGGCACGACCTTCAAGCTCGCGTCGACGCCGGAAGAGCGAATGGGCGCGTTCCGATTGGTGCACGACAACTACGTGCGCAAAGGACTGATCGACCACTCGTCGAGCGGTCTCAAGGTGACGCCCTTCAATGTGCTGCCGACCACGGCGGTGTTCGTCGCCATTCGAGGCGGGATCGTCGTCGGCACGCTGTCGCTGATCGAGGATGGACCGATCGGACTGCCGATGGATGAGGTGTTCCCGCAGGAGACGCGGCGCGTGCGAGAGCGCGGCGGCACGCTGGCCGAGCTGAGCGGTTACGCCATTCATCCATCGGTGCGCGGCCGCGGCGTGTCGCTGATGCTCTACAATCTCATGTTCCGCTGGGTGTGGTGGCATCGTCGCACACAGGACATTCTGATCGCCGTGCATCCGCGCGTCACGCGATTCTACGAAGTCGTGTTGATGTTCGACCGCCTGCGCGCGCGCCGTTCATATCGCCACTTCAACAACGCTCCCGCGGAAGCGCTGCATCTCGACCTCCGTGGTCTCTGGCAGCGCTTCAGCCGGGTGTACAAAGACAAGGCGTGGGGAAGAAATGCGGCCGAGTCGGCGGCGCTGGTCGATCTCTACGACTTCTTCGGCTACGCGGAATTCCCGTCGATGGAGTTGCCGGTGACACCCGGTCCCGGTCGCAGAACGATGCCGCCCGCCTGGAGTAGTGCCGAGATATACGAGTTCGTGCGAAGCCATCCGGCGCACTTCGAGCAGCTGGGCGCGCATGTTGCCGCAACGCTGTGCGACCTGCATCCCATCTTGATGTCGCTGCTACAGCCGGCGCCGCGCCGCGTCGCGTCGACGAGCGCGCAGCAGCGGCGCGTGCTCGCCACACCATCGACCGTTCGCGCGCTTCCCGCTTCGTGACGACCGTGCTGCGTCCGACCTGGTCGACCGGAGCACCGTCGCCGCGAGACGATCTGCGGCGCGCGCTCGAGATGATCGTCGGACGCGTGCACGTCAGCATCGACGAGCGCGCGCTCGATGACGCGTCGCGCTCGACGGTGCCGCAATCGACGAGACCGGCGCTCCTCGTGCGCCCGGCCTCGCGCGACGAAGTCGTCGCCGTCGTGCGCGTCGTCGCGCGGCACGGCGGCACCGTCTACCCGATCAGCGGCGGTCGCAATTGGGGCTACAGCGACGCCTGCGCTCCGGCCGACGGTGCGGTGCTGCTCGATCTGTCGCGCATGCAGAACATCATCGAGGTGAACGCACCGCTCGCCTACGCGGTCATCGAGCCGGGCGTCACGCAGCGTCAGCTCGGCGATTTCCTGCGCGACAACACGGTGCGGCTGCGCCTCGAGGCGACCGGCGCCGGTCCCGACGCGACCCTCACCGGCAACATGCTCGAGCGCGGCATCGGCTATGGCGCGTACGGCGATCGCGGCGCGGAGATGTGCGCCCTCGAGGTGGTGCTCGCCGACGGGAGCGTGCTGAACACTGGTCCTGGAGCGTATCCGGGCGCCGCCGCCGAGCACGTTCGCGGTACGGCGATCGGACCCGAGCTCGATGGATTGTTCAGACAGAGCGGCTGGGGGATCGTCACGCGATTGACCGTGTGGCTCGAGCCCGAGCCCGTGAGCTCATCGTATCTGTTTTTCACGCTCGAGAAGCCGGAGTCGATCGGGATGCTGGTCGACGCGCTGCGCACCGCGCGTCTCTCGGGCTCGCTCCCCGGCGTCGTGCATCTCTACAACGACATGCGCCTCCTCGGCGCGACCATGCGCAGGCCCGCGACAGACGATGATGGAGCGCCGCTGGCGCGACATGCCGCGCTCGAGGTGGCATATCCCAAGTTGACGCGGCGTCTGCTCGCCCAGCATGGACTGCCGGCATGGACGGGAAGCGCGGTGCTCAATGGCAGCAGTCGCGCCGAAGTCGCCGCCAAGCGTCGCGCCATCAAGCGCGTGCTGCGGCGCGTGGACGGCCTCCGCGCGGTGTTCATCAGCGACGCGCTCGTTCGTCGCGGGGCGTGGCTTCGCGCGCGTACCCCCGCATGGGTCTCGCTGGCCAAGCTGCGCGCGACGTGGGACCGGCTGTGGCTCGGCGTCTCGATGCTGCGCGGCGAGCCCATCTATGAAACGTTGCGCGGCGCGATGTGGCGCACTAAGGGTGACGTCGAGTCCTCGGCGGCGCCGCGCGATCCGATCGAGGCCCGCGCCGGCATTGCGTGGGTCGCGCCAATTCTGCCGGCCGCCTCGAGCGCGGTGCATGAGGTGGATGACATCGCACGCGCGGTGCTCCATGCGCACGGCTTCGAATACCAGGTGACGTTCTCGCTCGTGTCGCCGCGCGCCGTCGCCGCAGTGATCAGCATCTGCTTCGATCGCGCCAACACCGCCGAATGCGCCCGAGCCGCGGCCTGCCATGACGCGCTGGTCCGCGCGCTGCTCGAGCGCGGCTATCCGCCGTACCGCGGCTCGCATCGGGCCCGAGAGCTGGCCCGCGAGGCGGCTCCGGCGTTCTGGGCGGTCGCCGACCGCGTGCGCGCGGCGCTCGATCCCTCACAAGCGATCTCGCGCGGCCGCTGAAGCACGGCCCGTAACGTCACTCGTGAAACGTAGGCGAGGTAGACGTAGCGCGCCCGCGCCGGCTCGCGGGATGGACTCCCGCGGTCGCGCGGGACGAGTAGCTTCGACCGTACGTCGCTCCGACTCCCCCGCGAGGATCTCACGTGCGTCGCTTCGTCGCAGCTGTCCTTCTCCTCTCCGCCCCGCTCGCGCTTCACGCCCAGGTCGACGCCGCGACCGCGCGTAGAGTCGACTCGGTGTTTGCCAAGTTCAACGAGCGCTCACCCGGGTGTGCCGTCGCCATCAAGCAGAACGGCTCGATCGCCTACGAGCACGGCTACGGCATGGCGAATCTCGACCTCGGCGTGCCGCTCAGTCCGGCAACGGTGATGGATGTCGGATCTGTCTCGAAGCAATTCACGGCGACGGCGATAATGCTGCTCGCCATCGACGGCAAGCTCTCGCTCGACGATGACGCACGAAAATACTTACCAGAGCTGCCCGACCTCGGCGCGCGCGTGACCGTACGGCATCTGCTCACCCACACCAGCGGTTGGCGCGACTACAACGACATGATGGTGATCGACGGCTGGGACACGCGCGACCACACCAACGATCGCGATGCGTGGGACTCGATCAAGCGCCTGCGCGCGCTCAACTTCACGCCGGGCTCGAGGTTCCAATACAGCAACACCGGCTACTTCCTGCTCGGGCAGATCGTCTCACGGGTAAGTGGCAAGCCGTTCAAGGATTTCGCGCGCGACCGAATCTTTCAGCCGCTCGGCATGGACCACACGCGCTTTCTCGACGACACGCGCACGATCGTCCCGAACCGGGCCACCGCGTACGAGCCGGACGGCGCCGGCTTCGTCATCGACATGTCGGATTGGGAGCAGCTCGGTGACGGCGCGGTGCAGACGAGCGTCGAAGACCTCGCCAAGTGGGAATCGAACTTCGACAAGCCCGTCGTCGGCGGGGCGAAGCTGCTCGAGATGCTCTTGGCGCGCGGGCATCTCAACGATGGCAAGGAGATTCAGTACACCGCCGGACTATTTCGCGACAGCTATCGAGGCGTGGACCGCGTGCAGCACGGCGGCGCGTGGGCCGGATATCGGGCCAGCGTCACTCGCTATCCGAGCGAACATCTGGCGATTCTGATGACGTGCAATCGTGGCGACGCGGGGACCGGCATGCTCTCGCAGAAGATCGCCGACATTTTCCTTCCGGCGGGCAGCGCAGAGAGGGCGGCGCCGGTGACAACCGCTACGGCAGCCGGCGCGGTCCCGAAGGATCTCGCGGGCATGTATGTCAGCGACGCCGATGGCGTTCGAATCTCCTTCGAGCTGCGTGGCGAGAGCCTCGCGCGGAGGGGCGCCAAACAGCCGCTCCTGCCGCTTGCACCCGGCCATTTCGCCGACACGAGTGCAAAGGCCGAGTGGACGTTCATCGACGGCAAGCGCGTCGTCCTGTCGTCTGCGACCGGCGCGCCTGACACGCTCGCGATGGTCGCGAAGGTATCGTCGCTCACGCCGGCGGAGCTCGCCGACTACGTGGGGACGTACTCGGGGCCCGAGGTGTCGATCGACTATCAGATTCTGCTGAAGGACGGTGCGCTCTTCGCTCGGATCTTCCGCGGCGACGACATCGCGTTGAAGCCGGTGTTCACCGACGCGTTCGATTCCGATGCGCTGCCACTCGTTCGGTTCGTTCGCGATGCGGGAGGACGCGTGGTGGCAATGAGCTTTACGACGCGCGGGATGCGAGACGTGCGCTTGGCCCGAAAGTAGGCTTCTTGACCCGACGCTAGTGCGGAGTGATGGAAGGCAGGGGTGACGTCAGAGGACGCGGCGCCTGCGCACGATTGTCACGCTGCTCGGCGAGCAGCTTCGTGGTGAATCGCTGTCCCTCGAGCACGCGCTCGACCTCGAGCGACATTCCGTCAAGGAGACTCTCGACTCGGTCCAGGCGGGCGTCCAGCTGCTCGAAAGTTCGTACATCGAGCGCGGAGCTTCCTTTGTGGCGCTCTGGATGCAAGAACGCCCCGGCCATTCGGCCGGGGCGTTCATCGCTGACTGAGCCACGCCGTTAGTGCTGGCGCTGCGGAACTCCGCGCCGAACGTCGTGTTTGTCGCGGGCATCATCGTTCGATCGACCATTCTGACGCGGATCATACGTGCCGCGCTGATTGACCCCGCTGCGCGCGTCGCGGTCGATGCGATTGCGGTCGTCGTCGCGATTCTGCGACTGCGATTGGTTGTAACGGCCATTATCGTAGCGGCCATTGTCATACTGGCCGTTGTTGTACCGGCCATTGTTGTAGCGGCCATTGTCATACTGGCCGTTGTCGTACCGGCCATTGTTGTAACGACCGTTGTCGTAGCGCCCGTTGTTGTTTTGCATGGATTGAAGCCGGCGCGTCGCAAGCTCATCGATGCCACCTCGGAACCGGCAGGTCTGCGGATTCGTCGCGGCGACCTGAGATCCGTCGTGGCACACGACGATCGGAATTTGCGCGTTCGCGCGTGAAACGCCGAACGCACTCATGGCTAGAGTGACCGCCGCAATGGCTAACGTCTTGGCACGCATATGCTGTCTCCTGAGACTCGCGAAGCTCGCGATATCGACTCTCCCACCTCTCGACGGACCGTGTTCGTGAGGGAGCGACGAACAGTTCCGACGACCGGCTGGCGGAGCTGAATCTCACTGCGCTCCGGGCCTTCGTGCACGCTTGCTAACGCACGAGGAGCGCCAAACTCACCTGTGCTGTAACTCCCTGCGCTTAGGCCACTTTCGCGAGTCTGACAGCACGATTACAGCCCAAAGTGTCCCCCACGGGTACATTTTTTCTCACAGGTGCGACAGCATGCCCGCGACCCGCGTTCCGCACTCTGGTCGCCTACATCGTGATCTTGGGCGCGGGCTTCTTTCCCACTATCACGCCGTCGACACCGGCGTCGCGCAACATCTTGTTGAACGCGGGCACATCCTGAAGCTCGAGCGCATCCACCTGCGCGCGCAGCGCAGCCCAGAGCTTCTCCAGCTCCGCGAAGCGCTCGCGCATCGGTTGGGTGATTGCGTCGTTCCCCTCGACGTTGCCGAGCAGGAAAACGTACTGCGCGTTCATCCCGTTCCGAAAATTGATGATGTCCTGCCCGTTTGCCGCCTTGCTCGACATCTGGGGCTCGAGCATCTCCGCCTTCCCGACGATCTCCTTTCCCTTCGCGCCGATCGCCGCCGCGGCGGTGCTCTCCTTCGTCCGCTCCACGAATTTCGACACCTGGTCACGTACGTCACGCGTGCGAAGCAGCGCGTCGTGGATCTCACCCACGCGACTGTTGATCGCGCGCGCCATGGAGTCCCGCGCAGCGATCTCGGCGGCGACGACAGTACGGCGAGGATCCGGGCGCACATCGACGCTCTGGCTTTCCACGATGGACCCGACGGTGAGCTGCACCTGATAGCGGCCCGGCGCGACGAGATACCCGGTGCTCGGTCCGCCGAACAGCGTGACGTTGCCGGGGAGCGTCGTCGGCGGCTCGGCGCGCAGATCCCACTGGAATGCGTTGAGTCCAGCTTTCGGATTGAGCGTTGCGCGCGTCGCCGCGCCTCCAGGACCGCCGCCAGCCGCGGGAGCGGCGGGAGTACCAGTGGTCGAGCGCGCGTAGCTGCGCAACACTTTTCCCGCGGCGTCGAGAATATCGAGCTTCACCGTCTGCGAGGAATCCGGCGCCTTCGCGAGCTTGAAGAAGATGTTCGCGCCCGCGGGAGGATTGCGTCCGTCGGTGGTGGTCACCGGCGACGGCCCCCCCGCGAGAAGCGCGGCGCGCGGCGTGAAGAGATGCACATCGGCGGCGACGATCTTGTCATTCATCTGTCTGAGCGGCGAGAGATCATCGAGCGCCCAGAATGCGCGCCCCTCGGTCGCGGCGTACAAGTCACCGTGCCGAACGTCGAGGTCGGTCACCGGCACGACGGGAAGATTGCGCGAGAAGGATTGCCAACTTCCGCCGCCGTCGAACGACAGATAGACGCCCGTCTCGGTCCCGGCGTAGAGCAATCCGCGACGCTCCGGATCTTCACGGATCACGCGCACGGGCTCGCCGTCGCGCAGCCCGCGTGAGATACGGGTCCACGTCTTCCCATAGTCGATGGACTTGAACGCGTACGGCGCGTCGTCGCCATGGCGATCCATGCGGAACGCGAGATACACCGTGCCCGCATCGTGCGGTGAGACCTCGACCTTGTTCGCGAGCCCGACGCCGACGCCCGGTGGCGTCACGTTCGTCCACCTCTTCCCGCCATCGCGCGTGACCTGCACCAAGCCGTCGTCCGTGCCGACATAGATGGTCCGCGCATCGTGTGGTGATTCGGCGATCGCTACGATCGCGCCGTACACCTCACCGCCCGCTCCTTCGTTCGTGAACGGCACGCCGCCCGCGCCCTGCGTCGCCTTGTCGTTGCGCGTGAGGTCGGGCGAGATCGCACTCCACGTCTTGCCACGATCGCTCGTCCGGAAGAGAACGTTCGCGCCGTGATAGATCACGTTCGAATCATGCTGCGATACGACGGCAGGTGAGGTCCAGTTGAAGCGATACCGGATCTTGTCCGTCGGCTCGGTGAGCGACAGCTCGGGCCAGGCCATGATCTGCCGGGAGAGGTCCGTCTGCGTGTCCAGCTCATCGAAGATGCCCTGGTAGCAGCCCCCGTACACGTAGCGCGGATTCTTCCGGTCGACGCCGATGTTGGCGCTCTCGCAGCCGGGCCCATTCTGCCAATCGCGCGCGCCGATGCTCGGGCCATCGCTCCGGCTCTTGATGATCACCGACGAGTTGTCCTGCTGGCCGCTGTAAAGCCGATACGGATACACGTCGTCGACGATCACGTGATAGAACTGCGCCGTCGGCTGATTGTCCTGCGTGCTCCAGCTCTTGCCGCCATTGAGCGACACGCTGACGCCGCCGTCGTTCGCGTTCGCGAGATAGCGCGCGTCCTTGGGATTGATCCAGAGCTGATGGTTGTCGCCGTGCAGGGCAGGGAACACCGCGAAGGTGCGCCCGCCGTCGATCGACTTGGTGATCGGCGCATTCATCACGTAGACGACGTCAGCGTTCTGCGGGTCGGCCGTGACGTTCATGTAGTACCACGAGCGCGTCACCGCGAGACGATCTTCGCTCAGCAAACGCCAACTCTTCCCCGCATCGTCGGACCGATACAGACCACTCTTGTCGGCTTCGATGATCGCATAGATGCGGTCCGGATTCGCCGGTGACACCGCGACGCCGATCTTCCCCATCACCTTTGGCAATCCTTCGCCGAGCCGATTCCAGCTGTCGCCGCCGTCGGTACTCTTCCAGATGCCGCTGCCCGGGCCGCCGCTCCGCACTTGCCACGGCAGCCGCTGATGATCCCAGAACGCGGCGAAGAGGATCCGTGGATTGCTCGGATCCATCGCGAGCTCGCTCGCGCCGCTCGTCCCGTTCGCGCCCTTGAGCACGAGCGTCCACGTCTTTCCGCCATCGATCGAGCGATAGATGCCTCGCTCGGCCGTCGCCTTCCATCGGTCACCCTGCGCCGCGACATACACCACGTCCGGGTTCGACGGATGGACCGCGACGCGCGAGATCTGCTTGGTCGCATCGAGTCCCATGTGTGCCCACGTCTTCCCGGCGTCGGTGCTCTTGTACACGCCGTCGCCAAACGACGATGACTGTCCGCGCACGGCGTGCTCGCCGGTACCGACATAGATGACGTTCGGATCGGACTCGGCTACCGCTATCGCGCCGATCGAGCCGCGCTTGAAAAAGCCGTCGGAGATGTTCTTCCAGCTCGCGCCGGCATCGTCGCTCTTCCAGACGCCGCCGCCAGTGTAGCCGGCGTAGTAGACGTGCGGCTGCGACGTCACGCCGGCAATGGCGACGGCCCGCCCGCCGCGGAACGGGCCGATGTTGCGCCACTGCATCGCGCGGAAGAGCGTCGAGTCATTAACCGCGGCGGTCGCAGTGGCGGCGGGACTCGTCGGCGTGCGTTGCTGCGCGGCGAGCCGATAAGTCACTAAGGCCGAGGCGGCGGGCGCGAGAGTGGCAAGTGCCAAGCGGGAAAGACGAGACGGAAGCACCGCGATCTCCTGATGGGATGAAGCGATGGGGACGAGGGCGCTATTGTAGCCGAGCCGTTCGGCGGCCGATAGCTGCCTCTTGCGCGCCTGAGGAGTCCGAGGTTGGATCGGGTCGAGGGGAGCCCGCGTCAGGCGGCCGGTTCCTTGCGGTACATTCGTAGACCATCCCCTTTTCGTTGGTCTGCTACGCGTAGCAGCCGACAACGATTTGCAGCCACCTGTCATCACCTTGATCCCTGGCGACAGCCCCGTCAGAGATTCAGAGCAGGCCGTGCTGGAGCGAGGACTTACATGCACCGGACGCTGGCACGCATCGCCGACACCGCTGATCCCGCCGTCGACGTCCGAAGCGCGGAAGCGCTGCTGAGAACCGGCGCGCTGCAAAGCGCGATCTTCAACAGCGCGAATTTCTCGAGCATCGCGACCGACGCGAGCGGCGTGATCCAGATCTTCAACGTCGGCGCCGAGGTGATGCTCGGGTACACGGCGGCGGAAGTGATGAACAGGATCACCCCGGCCGACATCTCAGACCCGCAAGAGCTGATCGCTCGGTCTACCGCGCTGAGCCTCGAGTTCGCGACCCCGATCGCGCCGGGATTCGAGGCGCTGGTCTTCAAGGCTTCGCGCGGCATCGAGGATATCTACGAGCTGACGTACGTCCGCAAAGATCGAAGCCGCTTTCCCGCAATCGTGTCCGTTACCGCGCTACGCGATGCGCAGGAGGCGATCATCGGCTACTTGCTCATCGGCACCGACAACACGGCGCGCAAGCAAGTCGAAGAGGAGCGCATGAAGCTCGATCAACGATTGCGCGATCAGCATTTCTATACGCGCTCGCTGATCGAATCGAACATCGATGCGCTCATGACCACCGATCCGCGCGGCATCATCACGGACGTCAACAAGCAGACGGAAGCACTGACCGGATGCACGCGCGATGAGCTGATCGGCGCGCCCTTCAAGAACTATTTCACCGATTCCGTGCGCGCGGAAGCGGGCATCAACCGCGTGCTGAACGAGGGGAAGGTCACCAACTACGAGCTCACCGCCCGAGCGAGAGATGGAAAACTCACCGTCGTCTCGTACAACGCGACGACCTTCCACGATCGCGACCGGAGCCTGCAGGGCGTCTTCGCCGCCGCGCGCGACGTGACGGAGCTGAAGCGCTTCGAGCAAACGCTGCGGCAGAAGAACGCCGAGCTCGAGGACGCCAGCCGGATGAAGTCCGAGTTCCTCGCCAACATGTCGCACGAGCTCAGGACGCCGCTCAACGCCATCATCGGATTCTCCGAGCTGCTCCGCGATGGCGTGATCGGCGACATGTCGGAGAAGCAGCGCGGCTTCATCGGCAACATCTTCAGTGCCGGAATGCATCTCCTGTCGTTGATCAACGACATCCTCGACCTGTCGAAGGTCGAGGCAGGGAAGATGCTGCTCGACCTGGATCCGGTGCAGATCGCGCCGCTGCTCGCCAACAGCCTGATCATTGTCAAGGAAAAGGCCACGGTTCGGCGGATCCGCTTGGAGATGGACGTCGCCGACCAACTCGGCTGGTTTCAGGCCGACGCGCGAAAGGTCAAGCAGATCGTCTACAACCTGTTGTCCAACGCGGTGAAGTTCGCCGTCGATGGCGGTTTGGTGACGCTGCACGCGAGCCGCGTCTCGCGCGACGATGTCGGCCGTCCTTGCCGCGCGTGGCCCGGACGCAGCTTTCCACTCGAAGACAGCAACTTCGAGGAATTCTTGAAGATCAGCGTCGCCGACACCGGCATCGGCATCTCGCCTGAAGGACTCGAGCAGCTGTTCAAGCCCTTCAGCCAGATCGATAGCAGTCTCGCGCGCAAGTTCGAGGGAACAGGTCTCGGCCTCGCGATGGTCAAGCTCCTCGCCGATCTACACGGCGGATCGGTCGCCGTGGAGAGCGCCGTCGGTGAGGGATCGTGCTTCACTGTCTGGCTGCCGGTGCGTGTGAAGGAAGCGACGCCGGTCACCGTGCCGGTGCAGCCGCGCTCCACCCCAGCCGTCGCCCCGGAGGGCACGCGGACCGCGCTCGTGGTGGAAGATGACTTCACCTCCGCGGAGTTGATTCGCGTGCAGCTCGAGGCCGAAGGATTCAAGGTGCTCCACGCCGCGTCGGCGGAAGTCGGGTTGGAGCTCGCGGTGCGACACCCGTTGTCGTTGATCACGCTGGACGTGATGCTGCCGGACATGAATGGCTGGGAATTCCTCGGCCGAGTGAAGCAGATCCCCGCGCTGCGGCGCATTCCGGTCGTGATGGTCTCGATCATTGCCGACCGCGAGCGCGGCTTCTCGCTCGGCGCCGCCGCGGTGATGCAGAAGCCCATCT
>JALZAE010000419.1 GCA_030948535.1 Gemmatimonadota bacterium
TGTCGGCTCTGTCTGAAAGGGCTGGATGAAATAACGGTGCCTACGTCTTTGGGCCGCGCTTGTCGGCGATCATCTTTTGCGCCGTCGCCAGCGCGTCCGCGGCGGGAACTTTCACGTCGGGCTCGACACCGACCCCTTCCCAGTTCGTCTTGGTGATCGGATTGATCGCGCGGGCAAAGGGAACGCCGATCATGAAGTGCTCATCCGCGCGATGCCCCGACACCGGATGCGCGCCGCCGCCGGTCGTTTCGCCGACGATGGTCGCGCGCTTGAGCGACTTGAGATTGTACGTGAACTCTTCGGCTCCCGAGAAGGTGCGATTGGATGTCAGCACGTACACCGGAATGTTTCCCATTCGCTTCCCCGGCACATCGGTTCGCGTCCAAAACTCCTCGGTCGAATTCTCCTTGCGAGTCCACAGATCGTTCAAGTGCGTCCGATCGGTGAAGAGATAGGACGACACGTAGGCGACCATCGGCGGGCTGCCGCCGCCGTTTTGCCGAAGGTCCACGATCAGGGCGTCGACGTTGCCGAGGAAATTCATCGCCGCCGTGGCGGTGGGTGCGCAGACCGCGGTATCAGCGAAGAAGCCGAATTTCAGGTAGCCCACATTCCCGGTGAGAATCTCCACTTTCTCGAAGCCGCAGTTGGCGCGCTCCATCTGCCGGCGGTATTGCGGCGATGGCCCGGGATTCGGGTTCTGATTCGGCTGCCGCTCGGGCAACTTCGCCGCGCTGAAGTTGACGCCGAGATGCCGGTCGTGGCTCACCGAACGAAAATCATTGGTCAGCATCTCCGCGAACGCGTCGCCGTCGGTGACGGCGTCGTAGTCGCCGTGCTTCTGCTTGGCGCGCACCGCGTCGGCCATCTTCTTCGCGATGTCGGGAAAGACGTAGAACTCGTTGAGGCTGGCGATCGCGCCCTCGATCGCACGCGCTCGTTCCGCCGCGTCGATCGTGAAGTCGGCGGATGCGACGCCGCGCGGAACCGCGCGAAGCGACCAGCTGCTCACGACGCCAGGATCGCCCGCGAACACGGCCAGTCTGCCGCGCGCCGTGGTCTCGCTCGTCCTCTCCTTCACCATGAAGGTGATCTGCAGCGCCTCACTCTTCTGTATGGCGAGGATGTCGAAGCCGCCGGTCTGCGCGCGAAAAGGCAGCTCTTCCTCGGCCGACATGTCGGGCTGGTACTTCTTGTAGTAGGCATCCATGAGTGCGCGGTCACCGCTGTTGAACGACGTCAGCCACGCCTTCAGAGTGCGACCCGCCGGCGTATCGGGAATGGTCACCGACGTGGTGGCGCTCGCGGGCGGCTGTGCGCGCGACTCCACGGCTGTGATCGTCGAGCCGGCAACCCATGCCAACGCCAGCATTAGTGCGTATACGACACGGCGAGTCATGGCGAATCCTCCCAGGCTATTCACGTGATGGATTGGCGAATCGGCGAACGATGAAGGCGATGGGCAGTCCGATGCAGACCACGATGATCGCGCAGCCGATCGCGCGCGACGTCAGCGTAGGTATCGTACGCTGCGGAAATGCCGAAAGTGGTAGCACGACGAAATTCATGAACAGATAGACGATGACGCCGTACGTGACACCCGCGACGATCGGCTGCTCGATCAAGAATCTCATGCGGCGACTGGCGAGGTAGAAGACGGTCGTCCAGGTGGTGGCGATGATGAAGTGCAGCACGACGCCAAGCGCCGCCGTCTCGGCACCGCCGGTGTAGGCGGGCGCGCCGAGCAGCCCGCTGGCGACCGACTGCATCACCCGCTCCGGACTGACGCCCGCGCGCAGATAGCTCACGACGCACGCGCCCGTCAGATCGAGCGTCCCGGCGATCAGTCCACCGGTGAGAATCGCCTGCATGGCGTTGCTTCCAGACGGCGCTCTTGGGGAAGTCGCAGTCATCATTGTCCCTATTTGTCAGTCAAACAGCCGAGCGAGATTTTCCTGGTGATTCGCGAAATCGGCTTGATCTGGGCCAACCCTCCGCCCGTGATGCTCGTCGATGCCGGTCCAGACCATCGTAGCAGGCGGGCATCACCGACCAAGGGTTGTGCTGACCAGAATGATTCGACCGGTATTGCCGGAGCTATTCCTGCAATCTTTTTGGGATCAATCAACTGCCGTGCCTGTTATTGGGATTGAAACGACCGCCGTGTCGGGAAGATGCCGGAGGAACGCATCGACCGCGGGCGGGCCCGAACCGACTCCTTCGTCG
>JALZAE010000425.1 GCA_030948535.1 Gemmatimonadota bacterium
GCTCCGCGGCGCTCGGGGTCGTCGGCCGGTGCGCGCGGGCCGAGAGGCGTCCACTGCCGGCCGGCCGATTTCGCCGCGAATCGCCGAGCTCGTCGGCCGAGCCCGTGCCGCACGCGACCGCCATCGCCGCGGCCGCGGCGCCGAGGGACAGCTCGAGAAATCGTCTACGTGATTGTGGCTGCACGCGCGCGCCCTCCACTCGTCGTTCATCCATACGGCCCGGCCGCAGACAATATGTCTGGCGCGCGGCGGGGGTGGGTGCATCTTCACATGATCCGAACACCGGGGCCGCGGACCCGTGGCGATGACAACGGCAAGGGCAGCCGCAGGTTTACGCGGATGAACGCAGAGTGATCCAGCGCCAGTACAGAACAGCGCACCAGCATTCTCCTTCGTGTTGGTTTTTGTACAAAAAATCACCCAGCGCGTCGTATCTGCGTTCATCTGCGTAAATCTGCGGCCCTTTGCTGTTTTTTGTAGCGCGGGGGTAAGAGCAGACTCGATCAATCCGCGGCTCCGGCAGTGTGTTGTGTCGTTTCGATATCTCCAGGCGAGGGGACCCATCGCGATGAAAACTCAATCGCCCGAGTCCGAGATCGACTCCTTCCTCGCGAAGTTCAATCCGGACGTCGAGGCCGAAGCGCGAGCGGCGCGGAAGAAGTTGCGGGCGGTGATGCCGGGCGCGATCGAGCTGGTCTACGACAACTACAACGCGCTGGTGTTTGGATTTTCGCCGACGGAACGCCCGTCCGATGCGGTACTCTCGATCGCCGTGTTCCCGCAGTGGGTCACGCTCTGCTTCCTGCAGGGCGCGCGACTTCCCGACTCGAAAAAATTGCTCAAGGGCGGTGGGAATCAGGTTCGGCACCTCAGACTCGCCGCCGCATCGGACCTCGATAAGCGCGACATTCGCTCGCTCATGGCGCGCACGATCAAGGACTCGGCGAAGCCGTTCGCCAAGGCGCCGGGCCCGACCGTCATACGATCGGTGTCCGCGAAGCAGCGGCCCCGGCGCCCGAAGCAATAGAGGCGCGACCGCGCCGATGTAACCATTTCGGCGATATCGGGCACTTACAGCTGTGACACCGCCCGCGATGTTCAGCGATCTCGCCGATGCCGCGCTCATCCACCGCTTCATCGGCGGCGACGAGCAGGCGTTCCGCGCGCTCTACCGCCGGCACACGCCGCGTTTGCGCATGACGGTGCAGCGGCTGCTCGGTGCGCGCGTCGACGAAGTCGACGACGTGGTGCAGGAAACGTGGCTCGCCGGATGCCGCGGCATTCATCAATTCAATGGCGACGCGCAGTTCTCATCGTGGCTCGCCTCGATCGGCATCCGCGCGGCGTATCGGCGCTTCGGTGACGCGCGCGACGCCGAGATCGAGCTCGTCGACGAACTGCACGCGACGGATTCCGAGGAGCCCGCCGCGGGCATCGATCTCGAGCGCGCGCTGCGTGTGCTGCCCGACCATCATCGCACCGTCGTCGTACCCCACGACATCGAGGGGTTCACGCACGAGGAGATCGGCAGGCAGCTCGGCGTGGCGACCGGGACATCGAAGGCGACGCTCTCGCGCGCGCGGTGCGCGCTGCGTCGCCTCTTACACGAGGAAGCTCGAAATGGCTGCTGAACACGACGCGTACGAGGAGGGCGACGATATGCACCATCTGTTCGATGCGCTCCCGCGCGAGAGCGTGATCGCCGCGGGCCAAGAAGACGACCTCGTACGCGCACTCCGCGCCGAGGGATTCTTGCGGCGTCAGCGTACGACGCTGCGCTGGCCGCTGCAGATCGCCGCGGCGATCGTGCTGTTGCTCGTGGGCGCGCTCGCGGGCGAGCGCATCGCCGGGCGCCAATCGTTGGAGTCGGAGATCGCGCGACGCGATCTGTCGGTGGCCGACCGCGTTCTGTTGCTGCAGCGCGCCGGCTCCGCCTATGTGCAAGCGGCGAACGCGTACGCCGCGGCCACGGCGCAGACCGATTCCACCGCGGTCGAGGTCGCGAGCCAGGTGCTGCTCGGCGCCGCGCACGCGGTCGCTCGCCACCATCTCGATGGCGGCCTTGCGCCGCGGCTCACGGCGGAGCTGCAGTCGCCGTTTGCGGCGCGCACCCGTTCACCTCAACGCATCGTCTGGTACTGACCATGACTATCAAGCGAGATTTGCGGATCGCGAGCGCGCTGCTCTTCGTTGCGCTGCCGGTCGCCGCGCAGCAGAGTGGGGCGTGCAATGCCGGGCCGGGCGCCGCTTTTGGCGTCACCGCGTATCAGTGCGCGAGCTGCGGCTTCAAGCACGAGAAGCAGTCGCGGCCCGAGTATCTCTTTCAGGCCGAGCCGGTTCTGCTGGAGACGACGAGCGCGAGCCTGCTCAAACCAGGCGACATCATCGAAGCGGTAAACGAGCAGCCGATCACCACGCGCGCCGGCGCCGAGCAGTTCACGTATCCACGGGCGGGCGAATCGGTGCTGAGTGTTCGCCGCAACGGGCAGCGTGTAAGGCTAGTGGTGCGCGCGACCGATGTCTGTCGCGCCGACGAAGCGGTGGCGCCGACGCCGGCCGCGCCAGCCGTGCCAGCCGCGCCCACACCCGAGCCGAGCATCCACATCCGGAGCGTGGTGCCGGCGACACCGGCCACGCGCACACTGCAAGAGCCGGTCTACATCGTCGATGGCGTCGTCATGGATTCAACCATGTTCGCCGCCGGATTTTCGCCGCTGCGCCCGAGTCAGGCTCCGCTCCGCATCGTGGATGGTCTTCACAGCGACGCCGCTTCTGCGTCGCCGTTCGGATTCGCGGTCTCCTGCGGACCGTTCGCCGGCCGCTTCGGCGACATCGACCCGGCCGACATCGAGAGCATCGAGGTCGTCAAAGGTGCAGCGGCGGCCGCGCTGTATGGGCCCGCCGCGAATTACGGTGCGATCGTAGTCACCACCAAGCGCGGCCGCTCCGTCGCGCGCTCGTGCACGAAGGCCACCGCATCGGATGGCACCATTTTTTGGAAGTACGACGGCTATCCGCCGATCGTCGCTCTACGCGCCGGCGGTCCGGCTGCGGTCGCCGGCATTCAAGTCGGCGACACGATCGCCGAGATCGATGGGATATCGATTCTCGACGAGAGTGGCGCGCTGCGATTCCTGCGCGCGTCAAAGTCGTCGGCGATGAACGTGACTGTGCTGCGCGATGGGAAGCGGCTGACCTACTTGCTCAAGGTGCGCTAGAGTCGTCGGCTGGGTACTTGCTCGCGTGCCGCGCGAGGCGTGTCGCGAGATGTTTTTGCACGTCGCGCCATTCCGCGGCGAGGATGCTGAACATCACGCTATCGCGGACCGTGCCGTCACGGCGCGGATGGTGATGCCGCAGCACGCCGTCCTTGTGCGCGCCAAGTGCCGCGATCGCGCGCTGGGATGCAAAGTTGAAGTTGTCCGTTCGCAGGCCGACGACGGCGCAGCCCAGCGTGTCGAAGGCGTGCGCTAGCAGGAGAAGCTTGCACCCCGTGTTCACGTGACTGCGCTGGCGGCTCGCCGCGTACCACGTCCAGCCAATCTCCACTCGGTCGATCTTGGCGACGATGTCGTGATAGCGCGTGCTGCCGACAATCGTATCCGTTTCCAGATCGCGGACCGCCCAGGGCAGCATGTGTCCGGCGCGCTGTCCCTCGAGGGCGTCGGCGATGTACGCGCTCACCTGCGTCGGCTCCGGCACCGAGGTGAACCAGAGCTTCCACAGGCGGCCATCGGCGGCGGCGGTAACTAAGCCGTCCCGATGGGTCGGGCTCAAGGGCTCGAGGCGAACGCCGTAGCCTTCGAGTGTCACGGGAACCGGATTGATCATTGAGCGAGCGTGGAGTGAAATGAAGAATTGAGGAGCGCGCGCGTGTCGCGAACCCGATCGTGCATCGCTACTCGGGCGGAGGCGGCGACGTGCGAAGCGCTTCTCGAAGCGCCGCCATTCCAGCACCATCCGGCAGCGATCGGGCGACGCGCAGAAAATGCGCGGTATTGCGCGGGAGCGCGAACCCGCCGCTTCCGTGAGTTCCAGCCGGGTCTGGCCCGGTGATGCGCTTGAGCTCGGCGTAGACTGCTCCGAGATCCGCGGGGTCGCGCTGATTCATGTTTGGATCCGAGAGATGTGGTGGATCGGCGACCATCTCGCGGTATCTCGCCGACCGGGGATACCTGCACGAGCGAGAATGAACGACTTCCCTAGGCCTCAGACAATCCCGGACGTCAGCTCACGTTCTGACTCAGGCGATCGGCGGCTCTCATGACTCGGTCGACGATTGCAATTTTTTTTGACATGAGCGGCGCGTTCGGGCGGAGCCTTGACGATACCTGGGTTCGAGCCAGGGCACCGTACGTCCACTCAGTGGCCGTTCGCGCGGCGTTGTCGCAGCACCTCGTAGATCGCGATCGCCACACTCGTCGACAAGTTGAGCGATCGCACCAGCGGGGACAACATCGGCATCAACACAAACCGATCGCGATACCGCTCGTGCAGCTCGGCCGGCAGCCCGCCGGTCTCTCGCCCAAAGACGAGCACGACATCTTTCGGTGAACCGAGTGGGGCGTCCCAGAGAAGTCGCGTCGCTTTCGTAGAGAAGAAATAAGCGTCGCCGAGTGCCGGCAGCTCGCGCTCAAGTGCATCCCAGCTCGGCCATACGCGTAGGTCGACGTGCTCCCAGTAGTCGAGTCCGGCGCGTTTCACCTCGCGCTCGTCGAGCGAGAAGCCGAGCGGTTCGACGAGGTGCAATGTGGCGCCGACGGCGAGGCACGTCCGGCCCGCGTTGCCGGTGTTCCAGTGAATCTCGGGGTGGACGAGTACGACGTGGATTGCCAAGAGTCGGCTGCTCCGCGAGTGTCATGACGGAGATCATCTCGATCTCCCTCGGGTCGAGCTTGGTTATCTCGGATGGCACCGAGTCGAGGACCTCCGCATGGTGTTGGCCAAGCGCGCGCTGACGAACCGCGGGCCGCGCCCCCCCTTCTTGCGGGCATGGCGCTCCACTAACGCTGTCGGCGGCGTTGGGCGAAAAGCCAGTCCACGAACTCCTTCGACGCATAGGTGGCGTCCCAGGAATTGTGATCTGTTCCGAGATATTCCGTATAGCGTACGTTGCCGCCCGCATCCTTTAGCGCTGCCGCCGGCTCTCTCGAGCCGATCACCGGGACGACGCGATCCATCTCCCCATGGAAGATCCAGATCGGCACGTTGCGCAACTGTCGGGCGAGGGCAACGAAGGGAGAACCGCTGTCGGGTGGAACCACAGCTGTCTTCGTGAGCGGAGGCGTCTGGGTAATCCACCCACAGATCGGCGCAACGGCGGCGAAGAGGGTGGGATTTCGATACGCGAGATACCATGATCCGCGCCCGCCCATCGACAGACCGGTGAGATAGACCCGATCGGCATCGACCCGATAGTCGGTCATCGTCTGGCGGAGCGCCGTCATCGCTCCCTCCGCCGAAGCGCCGTCCCACGCCGAGTCCGTTGGCACTTGAGGGAACACAACGATGGCGGGAAAACGACCGGGTTCACGACGGATCGCCGGGGCGAGCCCGATCGTCGTTTGGAGAAGCCCATCGGATCCGCGCTCGCCGGCCCCGTGAAGAAAGAGAACTACCGGCCAGTCGGTGCGCGAAGCGTAGTCGGCAGGCACGTACAGCTGGTACCGATATGCTTGACCCGCGATGGTCGCGACTCTGTTCAGGAAGCCCGTCTCGGCACGCTGCGCCATCATGGGTTGCGGAGTCAGTGCGAGAAGTATCGCGAAGGAACGCATCACGCCGCGCATGCGCTATCGAGGTTGGCCGAAGTACAGCGTATGCCCCTGATCATCGTGGATGACGAACTCGCGCGTGCCCCACGCCGTCTCATGCACATCTCGCTCGAGGTGGACGCCGTTTCGCCGCAAGCGGTCCGCGGCCGCGTCCACATTGTCGATTTCGAGGTACAGGTGGAAGTGCTCGCCCCGGTCGACGAATGCGATGGACGGGTCCGCCGCATCGACGAGCTTGAGATGAACGACGTGATCGCCGGCTCGCACACCGGCATAGAAGTCCTCGTACTGGAATTCGAGAGTGAATCCAAGCTCGGTCGTGTAGAAGCGAATCGATTCCGCGAGGTCTGTCGTGCGCAACTGGGGAACGACGTTGGCAATCTGCACTCGACCTCCGGCGACTTGAGAACGATCACCGCGCATCCCATGCGTGGCTCGCGGCGATGCTGCGGCGACGACGGCGCTCTGCTCGAGGAGTATGTCGGCCGCCTCAGGTTGGGCGAAGCGCAGCGCGGGAGGTACTAACTCGCGTCGCGCTCACCGAACCAATAGCAAAGACCGTCCGGCGCAACAACGTAGAACACCTTCCACGCGATGCCATCGCGGCGCTCGACATCGAACTCCGAGAGCTCCTTCTGCAGACCATTTGTCTTGAATTCCGCGAACAGTGACGCAAGGTCTTTCACGTGAAATGCGCAACCGTCCTGCGTCGGGTCGCCGCCATTCTCCGCGAGCCCGATCTGGACTTGGTCGCGAGCGAGCACAGCGGCGTTGTGTGGCGTCTCGCTCCGCGACGCGGCTGTAAAGCCGAGAACTTTTTCGTAGAACGGGAGGGCGGCCGCGACATCTCCGACCGGGAGATTCATGTTGTCGCCTTGGTATCCAAACACCTTCTCGATGATCGCTGTCATTGGTGCTCCGTCCCTCAGGCAATCCGCGATCGCTGGGCGGAGGACTGCGGTGGTCGCGATCCTGGCGCGACGGCCTTCCGCTGCAATCGAACAGAACATGAGGATGCTACGACACGCCCAGATCATCAATGAAGCGTGCTCCTCGGACGACCTTCCGGCGCTCGGCTTCAGGTGCTGCGCAGCACGGCCTCGAGGCCGGCGGCGAATCGTTCCAGCTCTCGAGCTGGCGCTGTTCACCGGTCTTCGTGATGGATGCTCCGCGGTTCGTTCAGCCGAGACTTCGGCACAGGTGGAGGACAGGTAATTCTCCGTTATTCCGCATCACGCTCGCCTGAGCTTCAGCGCGGACCGAGCGACAGGCCCGGCCTTCGCGCTCAGCGATCGCTCCCGCCGCGCGTCGTACTCGGCTCGCGCGGTGTCCACTTCGGTGAGGTGAGCGCCCGACCACGCCACCAACCCGCGCACGAGCTGGCGCAGTGTTTTGCCGAGCGGCGTGAGGGCATACTCGACGCGCGGCGGGACTTCGGGATAGACCGTGCGGATCACCAGACCGTCTCGCTCCATGCCACGCAGCGTCACCGTCAGCATGCGCTGGCTGATTCCATCTACGGAGTTCTTGAGCTCGTTGAAGCGCATCGTCCCGCCATGCCCTAAGACGTGGATGACGTACACCGACCACTTGTCGCCGACGCGGGCCAGTATCTCGCGCGCGTGGCAATTCGCCGGCGTGTGTTCGAGCTCGGCGGGCCGTTTAGATCCCGTTTTGGCCATTGGTTACTCCGAGGTGCTCGGGGCACATTCGCGTGCCTTCTTTTAGGCCGCGAACGACCCCTTTAGGTTGCGGTTAGTTACCAACAGTAACTGGTTACCAATAGGAACCGTAAACTACAGGGTTGGAGGGAACTGCACCATGAGCACCGACGCACTGGACGTACAGATGCTGAGCAGCGGACTGCTTGTCGCCAGGATTGTCATTGGCCTCCTCATGGCCGCGCACGGCGCGCAGAAGCTGTTCGGATGGTTTGGGGGGTACGGGCTGAGCAAGACCGGTGAGTTCTTCGTGCAGCTGGGCTTTCGCCAGGGCCGCACGTTCGCGGCCGCGGCCTCCGTCGGCGAGATCGTGAGCGGCTTGCTCGTCGTGCTCGGCTTCCTCGGGCCCGTCGGACCGGCGCTCATGATCTCCGTCATGGTCGTCGCCGCGATCAGCGTGCACTGGGAACACGGGCTGTTCGCCGCGAACAACGGCGTGGAGGTACCGCTGCTCTATGGCGCCGCGGCGCTGAGTCTCGCCCTTGGGGGTCCCGGCTCATACTCGCTCGATGCCTGGCTTGGCCTCGCGGGTCGCTGGAACAACACGGCCATCGCTGTCGTGCTGGCGCTGGGGATCATCGGTGGCTTCGCCAATCTCGCGCTGCGCAGACGCGCGACGACGGCACCGGGTGCGTGAGCATGCAGATCGGCGTCGATAGCTTCGCGGCGGCCTACGATGACGCCAGCCTCGCGCTCAGCACATCGGACCGTCTTCGCGATCTGGTCCAACAGATCGAGCATGCCGACCAAGTTGGATTGGATGTCTTCGGCATCGGTGAGCACCATCGCAAGGACTATCTCGATTCCGCGCCCGCTGTCATCCTCGGAGCCGCGGCGTCGCGAACAAGCCGCATCCGTCTCACCAGCGCCGTCACGGTCTTGAGCTCGGCTGACCCAGTGCGAGTGTTCCAGAATTTCGCGACGCTCGATCTTCTGTCGCAGGGGCGTGCCGAGATCGTCGTCGGGCGGGGCTCGTTCATCGATTCCTTCCCGCTGTTCGGCTTCCGGCTCGAGGACTACGACTCCCTGTTCGCCGAGAATCTCGAGCTGCTCCTCGAGATTCGCGAGCACGAGCACGTGCACTGGTCGGGCAAGCATCGGGCGCCACTGACGGGCCAGGGTGTGTACCCGAGACCATTACAGAATCCCCTGCCGATCTGGCTCGGCGTCGGCGGGACGCCGCAATCGTTCGCGCGCGCGGGCGCGCTCGGACTTCCGTTGATGGTCGCGATCATCGGCGGCGAGACACGGCGGTTCCGTCCCCTCGTCGATCTCTACCGGCAAGCCGGCGAGCAAGCCGGGCATTCTCACGAGCGACTGAAGGTCGGTGTGCACTCGCTCGGCTACGTCGCGGCGACGTCGCAAGAGGCCGCTGATGTCTTCTTCCCCGGATATGCTCGCGCGTTTTCCAGTGTGGGGAGGAAGCGGGGATGGCCGCCCGTGACGCGCGCGGGGTTCGACGCGCAGCTCGGTCCCCACGGCGCGCTGCTGATTGGCAGTGCCGAGGAAGTGGCGGAGAAAATCATTCGGCACAGTGAAGCGCTGGGTGGGATCTCGCGAATCACGTTTCAGATGAACGTGGCTTCACTGCCTCACGCGAAGATGATGCAGGGGATTGAAATGCTCGGTGCGAACGTAGCGCCTGTGTTGCGCAGAGAGCTTCGCGGCTAGTACGACCGGCTGAGATCGCGTCGAAATGCGGAGACAGTGCAGGAGTACATCGCGCAACACGACGAGGTTCAGGCGTTGCGGGATTGACCCGCGAGCCCCGGTTAGCTTGCGCGCGGCAATGGCGACAGCTTGGCGATCTGGCGGGCTCGAGTAAACCGCAGTGCATGCCAGAGGTCCCAGCCGGACTGTACCCCGGCCAAAATCCGCACTCACCCGCGTAACCCGTGCGAGTCGCAAGGCCGTGTCTGGCGTGACGCCGCGCTTTCCGCGGACAATTTCATTCACAAACTCGTCGCGTTCAAGCTCTACGATCCCGCTGCGATTCATTGCCCCGCTGAGTTGCATTTTGGCACTCGAGCCGCAGCACCATCGACAGGTCATCTCGGCCAGATGCGGCGCTTTGCTTTTTGATCTCGGCGGTGTCGACGCTCCGCCTTTGCACACGGTAGTCGCCCACGTGCTCCCATTGCCCCGTTCCGCGCTTCAGAAACGTCGGAACGAATTGCATTTGGTTAGCGAAAACTTGTGCCCATTGTTCAATGCCTGGACCGGTACCAGGTAGGACGATCTCGGGCGCACCAGGATTGAGAGACGGGTTGAGACATGCGCATACCACGTTCCCTTCGTGATGTGGCAGGTAGTCCTGCGTTCCACCGCCGACCACTGCGTGGATCTCCAGGCGCGTATACCTCTCTCCTCTCTCGAAGCTTTGCACGATGTTCGATCCTCCCGCGAGCAGTCTGTGGGCAGTCAGCCTCGGTCGCCACCGGAACCGTATCTAGCAACGTTTCCCTCCGAACCGGCGTCTAAGATGTGTAGCCCGACCGCACCCGCACCCGTGACACGTTCCTCACGGGCGCTTAATCCGTTCCATATGGTGTACCCCCGCACCCCCACCTACAATAAAGATCTGCCCGCCAGCCAGTCAGGCGGCCGCCCCACCAGGAGTCTTTGAATGCGTCTGCTTCGCACGCGATGGGCAATCATCATCGCGATCATCATCCTCCTCGGCGCTCCCAGCGCGTGGCTCCTCGCCCGCGACCGCACGACAGAAGACGCCACCCTCGTCGCCAAAGTGAAAAAGGGCGAGTTCAAGGTGAACGTCACCACCGCCGGCGAGCTCCGCGCCCGCAAGTTTGTTCAGATCACCGTACCCGCGAACTCGAACCAGGCCGACGCCTATCAGATGAAGATCGCGTCGATCGTGCCCGAGGGGACGGTCGTCAAAGAGGGCGACGTCGTGGCCGAGCTCGATCGCTCGACGATCGCCGCGAAGCTGGCGGAGGTGAGCCTCGCGCTCACCAAGGCGCAGGCGGTCTATGAGCAAGCGACACTCGACTCGACGCTCAACCTCTCCAAGGCGCGCGAAGAGATTCGCACGATGGACTTGGGCCTCGAGGAGAAGAAGCTGGCCAAGGAGCAGTCGATCTACGAGGCACCGACGATTCGGCGCCAGGCTGACATCGATTACACGAAGGCCGAGCGCGCACTGGCGCAGGCGAAGATCGACTACAAGACAAAGACGGAGCAGGCAAAGGCGAAGATGCGCGAGGTCGGCGCCGATCTCGACCGCCAGCGGAACAAGCTCGCCATCGTGCAGGAAGTGATGGCCAACTTCACGATCAAGGCGCCCGCCGGCGGCATGGTCATCTATGTGAAAGAGTGGAACGGCAAGAAAAAATCAGTGGGCTCGCAGGTCTCCTCGTGGGAACCGGCCGTCGCGACACTGCCCGATCTCACGCAGATGGAATCGGTCACATATGTGAATGAGATCGACGTCCGCAAGATCGCCGTGAACCAGCCCGTGATGATCACGCTCGACGCCGATCCGACGAAGAAGCTGCCGGGCGTTGTCGCCAGCGTCGCCAACGTCGGCGAGCAGCGGCCGAACTCCGACTCCAAAGTCTTCGAAGTGAAAGTGACGGTGACCAAGACGGACACCACGCTTCGCCCCGGCATGACGACCGGCAACGGCATCGAGACCTACAAGGTCGCGCAGGCGCTGTACGTCCCGATCGAAGCGGTCACGAACGAGGGCGGCATCTCCTACGTCTACAAGCGCGACGGGCAGCGCGTAACGAAGCAGGAGATCGAGACGGGCGCAATGAACGACGATCAGGTCATCGTCCAGAAGGGTCTCGCGCTCGACGATCGCGTGCTCCTCTCCGCGCCCGCGGACAAGGAGAAACTCCAGGTCATACGACTCCCCGGCTCGGTCAACAGGCCGCCGAATCCGGCGGGCGGAGATACGGCGGTCCGCTCGAAGATCGCGCTGCCGAAGAAGTCCTGAGCGGTGGCCTCGACGCGGGAGACGCTGGCGCGCCTTGGCGCCGAGATCACTGGCCACGTCCTCTTCAGCATGCGCACGGCCGTCGAAGCCGTCGGGCACAATAAGCTGCGCGCGGGTCTGACATCGCTCGGCATCCTCTTCGGCGTCGCGTCGGTGATCGCGATGCTCGCGATCGGTAAGGGCGCCGAGCAGGAAATTCTCGAGCAGATGCGGCTGCTCGGATCAAACAACATTCTCATCGTCCCCTTCGTCGAGCAGAAGGAAGGCAAGACGAAGGACGAAGAGAAAGATCAGAAGACGACGAAGAAGTTCTCGCCGGGCCTCACCTACAGCGACGCCTCGGCCATCCGCGACGTCGTGCCCGAGGTCGAGACGACCAGCGCCGAGATCATCGTCAACACGGCGATCACGCGCGAAGGACGGCGGCGCACGGGCAAGATCGTCGGCGTCGACACCTCATATTTTCGGCTGACGAATCTCGACCTCGGCAGCGGCTCGTGGTTCACGCCGCAACAAGTCGAGCAGGGTCTGCCCGTCGCGATCATCGGCTTCGGCGTGCGCACCCGCTTCTTCACCACCGAGTCGCCGATCGGCAAGCCGATCAAGGTCGGCGAGTCATGGCTGACCGTAGTCGGCGTGCTCGACGACCGTCATCTCACCAACGCCAAGAACGCCGGCCGGCTCGGCATCCGCGACGTGAACATGGATGTCTACGTGCCGGTGCACACGATGCTCTTGCGCTATCGCAACCGCGCGCAGCTCACGCAGCGCGACATCGAGGCGGCCGCGCGTCCACAGGGTATTGTCGTCACCGGACAGAATTCCGATCAGGAGCCTGACGACATCCGCAACGAGCGCATCAACCGCAACCAGCTCGATCGCATCATCGTGCGCGTCGCCGACTCCAAAATGGTCCCGGCCGTCGCGGACGTGGTGCAGCGCATGATCTCGCGGCGGCACAACAGCGTGGTCGACTTCGAGGTCACGGTGCCCGAGCTGCTGCTCAAGCAGGAGCAACGGACGAAAACGATCTTCAACATCGTGCTCGGCGCCATTGCGTCCATCTCGCTGATCGTCGGCGGGATCGGGATCATGAACATCATGCTGGCGTCGGTACTCGAGCGCATTCGCGAGATCGGCGTCCGGCGCGCGATGGGCGCGACGCAGAAGGACATCCTCTTCCAGTTCCTGAGCGAAGCGGTGTTGATCAGCGTCGCGGGCGGCATCGCCGGCATCCTGATCGGCGGCGGACTCAGCCTCGGCATCGAGCACTTCGCCGGTATCAAGACGATCGTGTCCTACGTCTCCGTGATCGTGGCCTTCGGCGTCTCGTTCTCCGTCGGCATTGTGTTCGGGATCGTGCCCGCATGGCGCGCGGCACGCCAGGATCCCGTGGCCTGTCTTCGCTACGAGTGATGCTCATGCACAACCTCTTTAGACATCGCGCGACGCTCGCGCTCCTCGCGCTCGCCTGCGTCTCGGCGACCACGCGCGCGCAGTCCGCTCCGCGCGTCATCACGCTGCAGCAGGCGATCGAGATGGCGGAGCGGCAGGGACTTCCGGCCATCGCGGCGCTGAGCACGCGGCAGGCGGCGCGCGCGCGCGACAATTCCTTCTTCGCGCGCCGGATGCCGCAGGTCACACTCGGCATCGTCGCACCGTCGTACGATCGGTCGATCCTTCCCATCGTGCAGCCGGATGGATCGACATCGTTTACACCGCTCCAGCGCACCGATGCATCCGTCGGCATGACGCTCTCGCAGCCGCTTCCCTTCACCGGCGGGTTGCTGTCGGTGACGTCGTCGATCGAGCGGCTACGCTACTCGGGCGCGAACTCATCGCAGACATGGACCTCGAATCCGATCACCGTGCGGCTGTCGCAGGGACTCTTCAGACCGAACGCGCTGAAGTGGGATCGTCGCGAGGAGGATCTGCGACTCGACTTCGCCGAGCGGCAGTTTCTGGAAGCACGCGAAGACATCGCCATCTTTGCGGCCAACGCCTTCTTCGATCTCTACGCCGCCAAGACCGGACTCGCCAACGCCGTCGTGAACGTCGCGGTGAACGACACGCTGTACACGCTGAACAAGGGCCGCTACGAGGTGGGCAAGATCGGCGAGAACGATCTACTGCAGAGCGAGCTCGCACTGCTGCGCGCGCGTAGCTCACTCGATGGCGCAAAGCTCGAGTACGATCGCTCGTTGTCGGCGCTGCGACTCGCGATCAACGTGCCGAACGGAACGCCGCTCGCGATCATCGTGCCATCCACGATTCCCACCTTCGATCCCGACACCGCGCGCGCGGTGAGCGAGGCGCTCAAGAACCGGTCGCAGCTAGCGGACTACTCGCTGCAGGAAGTGCAGGCGCGCCGTCACATCAACGACGCGAGGCTTAACAACGGACTCGGCGCCACGGTCGAGGCGAGCATGGGCTTCAATTCGACGGCGCCCGAGTTCAACACCGCCTACAACAATCTGCTCCAGGCACAGCGCTTCGCGCTCGGCGTCTCGGTGCCGCTCGTCCAGTGGGGCGTGCGCGGCGCTGAAGTGCAGGCGGCGCAGGCGGATCAACGGCGCGTCGAGGCGCTGACGCGCTCGGGTCGCGAGCAATCGGCGCAAGATGCGAAGTACGCGGCGCTGCAATTGTCGCAGGCGCAGCGCAACGTCTCCCTCAGCGCCAAGGCCGACACCGTGGGCACCAAGCGATTCGAGGTGGCGTACAACCGTTATGTGATCGGCAAGATTGGCATCGACAATCTGTATCTGGCGCAGAGCGAGAAGGATCAGGCGCTATTGCAGTATGTGGCGGCGCTGCGCGGATACTGGGCCGCATATTATCGACTGCGTCGACTGACGCTGTATGACTTTGAACTGAATTCGCAGATTAGGTGAGAGGGGATAGGTGCTAGGGTGTTAGGTGTTGAGGGCGCTGGATGAATTTTTCTCTGGAGGATATCCGCGCTTCGGCGGTCGCTGCTTTGGTGGAGCGCGCGGGCGAGTTTGGGCTCGAGGCTGGTCGGCTCCAGGTCAGCTACGTGCTCAACTGGGGCGGGTTCGTCAACCAGTCGTTCCACGTCAGCGACGGTGCGAGGCGCTACCACCTGAAGTTGGCGAGTGAGCGTGAGCTGGTGGATGGCCTCGTGCAGTGGCGGGAGCTGCACGGGTTGCTCGAGGAGCGATACCCCGCGCCTCACATGGCCGGTTGGATCGATCTGCCCGGCACACGGCACTCGGGCCCGTTGTTCGAGTTCGTCGACGGCGTGATGCCTGTCGCGCGCTCGCCGGCGTTGCTCGCCAACATCTCGCCCATGCTTGCCCGGCTGCATCAAGACGGCGAGCTCGCCGCGCGAGTCGCCGCGGAACGGCAGTCGATGGTGTGTCTGGAGTCTTTTCTCGATACGTATCTCGCTCGCTTTCAGGGAGACGTAGCGCTCATCACGAACGCGCCTCCGCCATTTGTCGATGCCGCAATGGTCGCCTGGATGCAGCGCGAGATCCAACAGCTCGAGCACACAGCGCGCGCCATGGAGGCGTTCAGCGAGCCGGTACGCTCGGCGATCCACGGCGACCTCTGGCTGAACAACATTTTGGTGACCGATGCCGGCCGCTACGTCGTGCTCGATTGGGATGGTCTAGGGCTCGGCGATCCGGCAGTCGATTGGGCGATGTTCCTCGGACCGACGACGCAGGAGCTCCGCCCCCTATCCATGGACGATCTGCCGCCTGAAGTGCCAAACGATGCACGGTTCCGCGAGCGGCTCGCGTTCTATGCGCGAGCATCGCTGTTCGATTGGATCTTGGATCCACTAGCTGATTGGATCGATGCCGACGCCGCGCCCGAGCTCGTGAACGAGGTCCGCGTCGAGAAAGAGCGAGTGCATCGGGGCGCGCTCGCCTCCTACCGCGAGTTGTACGCTCCAAGTTGACCCAAATGACGCCTGAGTTGACGACCGCATCACCGTGCTTTATAATACAAAGTACTTCTCAACGTGGAGTAGGAATGGCTCGCGCGGGAAGGGTGGTCATCGTCACTGCGGGACTCGTCGCGACCGGTGGCGTCGTCGGTGCGATCTGCGCCATCGTTGCGCTGGCGATCGGGTTTGCCGTCATCAATTCGGGAGCGGGCGGCGACTTGGCTGTTTTTGAGTTCGTCGGCGCCATCGGCGCCTTCGTCGGAACAATCATGGCTCCGCTGCTCGCCTGGGGATTGCTTCGCTACGTCCCCATCGGCCGCGCCATCGCGCAATGCGCGCTCGGCACGATGATCGGCGGATTCACCGCCTTCGCCCTGCACGTGCACGATACGGTCTTTGGACCTACTCTTGGCGCACTCTCCGGGTTCATTGTCGCCGCGGTTCGCCTGCGCATCGTCACGCCTCGAGCGCGCCTCCAGGCCTGACAAAAGGGCAACCACGGATGACGCCGATTGCACAGATGGAAAACATTCGCGTACAAAATCAAACTGTGTCATCTGTGTAATCTGTGGTGCGCTACCAGCGGCCTGGCGCGAACGGCCTACATTGCCGCCGACCGTGCCGCGCGGCAGTTTCAACGCATGCGCTTCCCGTTTCGAATCACACTAGAGTGCCTCGCGTCGATGGTAGTTGGCCTGGCACCGCCGGCGATGACGCAGACTTCGGCTGCGCCGACGCCACTAGAGATCGCCACCTCGGAGACGATGATGCGTGGCGCGGTCGCGACTATCGACCGGGCCGCATCGCGAATTTTTCGCGAGGGCGGCGAACGCTACACGTCGCCGCGAATCGTCGGATACGACGGCTCCGTCCTCACCGGATGTGGCCGCGTAAACGCCTACAACGCGTACGCCTGCCGCGAGGACAGCAGCATCTACTATGACCGCGCCTTCATCGCGTATCTCATGAAGAGCGCCGCGAGCACCAACAACAGTGACGGAGGTATCGCGGTCATCTTTCCGATCGCGCACGAATGGGGACATTCACTGCAATACTTGCTCGGACTCCAGTACCCGAACAAAGCCATGTCCGAGCAGGATGCCGATTGCCTTGCAGGGGTGCTCATCGCCGCGTCGCGCGCCGGCGCACCCCTGTCGCGCAACGAGCTCGCCGACGCCGAGTACACGATGCAGTTCCTCGGCGATGCGTCAATGTTCACGGGTGACTGGGGCCGCGCCGTCGACGCCATCAACGCACAGGGCGGCAGACGAGCGCCGATCGCGAACGCCGTGGGCGTTCACGGGAACTCCGCCGAGCGGATGCGGGCGTTCCGCACCGGACTCGGCGCCAACTTTCGCGGCTGCGTGTCGGACATCCCTCGCGCCGCGCCAAGCCCTGCATCAACGCCGGCACTGCCTCGACCGCTGGCTTCCGGTCCTCAAAGCATCCATTGGTTCGTCGACAGTACCGCCGAGGCGTACGACCTCGCGGTCGCGCAGCGCAGACCCATCGTCCTCGTGACCGGTGACTTCAACGGCGTCTATTTCAAGCGACTCAAGAATGAGGTGCTGATCTCTTCGCGCCTTACACAGCTCGCGCCCTTCGCGGTCTTTGCCTACGCGGACCCGAGTCACGACATCGTCGCACGAAACATGGCCAGGGCGCTCAGCTACGACCGGTATCCCACGATCTCATTGCTGGCGCCGAATCCTTCCATGATCGACGAAGCGTTCCGCATCGTCGGACTGTTTGACGCGGAGACGGTGGTGGCGCAGCTGTCGAAGCACCTGCGCAGCCGTGGGTGGATGGCGGCTGAAGGCTCGCCGACGACGACGAATCCGCCGTGGATGCCGCCTCGTCCGACGCCGCCATGAGCGATTGGGCGCTGCCGGCATGGACGCCGTCTGCGCCCCGCGACCGAGTGGTCAGTCGTTGCGCCAGGCTCGAGCAGCCGCGCCCCATCCGAAGAGAATCACGAGGACGATCGCGCCAGTCGCCAAACCGGGCATGTTGCACTGATTGCCCGAACCGCCACCCGCCGCTATGCACTGGCTCACCCTCTCCGCTGAGGGCTTGAACAGGAGATAGATGACGAGTGCGACGATCGTCGAGCCGATCCAGAGCGAGATCGCCGCCGCCTTGTGGCCGCTGCGCGCGGCCGGTGTCACTTCGTTCATGCGCATCACTCTGGATGAGGGAACCTCGGCAGCAGTGAATACGGTGTGTCGCGACACACTCGCCGTCAAGAAATCAAGCGATCCTCTGGATCGGGAGGGGTGCGCAATAACTGACATCTGACATCTGACGTCTGATCACTGCTCTTCTCACGCGACAGCCGCGCCCTCCGCCGCATCGACTTGGTGATGCTCGGGGGCCTCGTGCCGCAGTGACGTTGCAATGGCGAGCGTGATGAACTGCACCGCGACGACCAGCGCCACGCACGCGGGCCATCCGCCCCACCCCCACGCCGCCGCCGGCAGCACGCCGCCAACGCTGCCGCCGATGTAGTAGATCGAGATGTACAGTCCCGACGCCGCACCACGCGCGTCGAGCGGCGCGACGACTCGCAGATAGCTCGTCGACGACGACTGGCAGATGAACGCCGAGGCTGCGCAGAAGGCTAGACCTATCACCACAATGCTGAGCTGTGTCGCCAGCGTCAGAAACGCGCCGAAGATCGCCGAGCTCAGCGCGGCGAGCAGCATCGCGCGCGGACCTGCGCGATCGATCCATCGACCCGCGATCGGCGTCGCCACCGCGCCGACGAGATAGACGGCGAACACCGCGCTGAGCTCGAACTGGTCGAGCGAAAATGGCGGAGCCGCCAAGCGAAAGGTGACGTACGTGAACGTCGCCACGAGTGAGAAGAGCACGTTGAATCCGACGAGGTACGACACGAGCAATCGTCCACTGGTGATTCGCGCGATGATCGTCTTCAGCGCCATGCGAGCCGCGCCCGTCGCTCGCGCCGCGTGCACCTTGTAGTGATGGTCGGGCGGCAGGTAGCGCCACGTCACCAGCCCGCCGGCGAGATTGATCAGCCCGAGCGCGAGGAACGAGTAGCGCCAACCGGCAAGGTGCGTCACGATCCCCGACACGAGCCGCCCGCTGAATCCGCCGATGACGTTGCCGGTGACGAGCGCCGCCATCGCCGCGCCGACGCCACCTTCCTGCCACTCGTCGCTGATGTACGCGATCGCCACCGACAGCACACCCGGTATGAAAATCCCCTGGGCGAATCGCCAGGCGATCAGCGCGTGCAATCCGGTCGACGTCGCGGCCAGCGCGGTCGGGATCGTCAGCCCCAGCGTCGACACGACAATGATGCGCCGCCGGCCGAATCGGTCCGCCAGCGCGCCGGCGAAGGGCGCCAGCAGCGCCACCATCAACGTCGTCGCGCTCACGGTGAGCGACGTCGCCGCCTTCGAGACGTGGAACAGCTGCTCGAACAGCGGCAACATCGGTTGCGTCGGATAGAGATCGAGACAGGCACAGAATCCGGCGATGCCGACGGCGACGCGCGCGGCTACGTCGCGCTCACTCACGCCCCGCCCCGCTCGTAAATCCGCTGGAACATCACGTACTGATGATGCCCATCGTGCGCGAGAAAGAATTCCAGCCATTCCGACAATGGCATCTCGCCGAACGCCGGATGCACCCCGGCGCGCAGCCATTCGTCGCGCGTCATCGTCAGCACCACAGCGATCAGATCTGCGCGGAGCGCATGCGTGCGCTCGGCGATGGCCCTCGCGTCAAGCGCGAGCCACGCCGCGAATTCCGGATCGTCCTCGGCCCGATAGCGCTCGAAGCGCGGGCGGTCTTCACGCCGGATGCGCGCGATGCGGTCGAGAAAGACTTCGTGATATCGGCCGAGGTGCGCGAGATGCTCGCGCGCAGACCACTTGTTCGACGGCGGCCGCCGATCGAGGTCGCCGGCGCGCGCACCGCCGATCACGCGAAGAATGGCCGTCCATTGCGCGACGAGTCTGGTCGCCGCATCGCTCGGCGAGCTGTCGGGAGCCATCGATCTGCATGGAACGCCAACATGGCTGGCACCGGTTTCTCTGACAATGGCTGGATGCACGACGGGCCGCGCGATGCTCCGCGCGGCCCGCCTGTCCATACGCGAGCGTCTATCGCCGCTGTAGCCGCGACAGCAACCGGAGCATCTCGAGATAGAGCCAGATCAGCGTGACGAGGAGCGCGAAGCCGCCGTACCACTCCATGTACTTCGCGGCGCCCATCTTCGCGCCCTGCTCGATCATGTCGAAATCGAGAATGAGATTGAACGCCGCCACGGCGGTGATCACCAGGCTCAATCCGATGCCGAGCGGACTCGAGTCGTACATGACCGACATGTGCACGCCGAAGAAGCCGAGCACGATGGAGAAGAGATAGAACAGCCCGATGCCGATCGTAGCCGACACGATCACGCGCTTGAAGGTCTCCGTCGCCTTGAGCAGTCCGACGCTGTAGGCGACGAGCATGCCGAGCGCGACCATGACGGTGAGGCCGACGGCCGTTGCCGGCAATCCGTGAAAGCGCGCCTGATAGAGGGCCGAGATGGCGCCGAGGAAGATGCCTTCGAGTACGGCGTAGACGGGCGCCGTGAAGGGCGAGACCTGTGGGCGAAAAACCGTGATCATCGCGACGATGAATCCGCCGAGTCCGCCGACCAGCATCGCGGGCTGCAGCATGTCGCCGCCGCGGTTGTTCGACCAGACCCACGCGGTGCTCAGCGCGGTGAGCAGAATGAGCACCATGGACTTGATGACCGTGCCCGACACCGTCATCCGATCGGTGGCGGATCCGGCGTGCGCGGTTCGGAAGATATCGCCACGAAACGCGGGATTTGAGCGAGCCATTTCTTGGTGTACTCGTGAAAAGGGATACTTGAGCATAGCGAGCGGTGACGGTCGCGACTAGCAGTCCTTTCGCCACGCAAGGCGCTCATCGTTGGAACTTTTACCGTTGACGACGAACGGCGTTGCGTGCTTCTTAACGGTGCCGCACACCATCCGCGGCGGACGTCAACGTTCCTCCGAGACGTACATGACTGACGAGAAGCAAGACGCTCCCGCGTATCGCGAGCGCCGCCGCAATGAGCGGCTGCGCGCCTTGGTCGATGAGATGATGGCGTCGATCCGCATCGCGGCGAAGCAGGATCTCTGGACCCCCGATGAGCGCCAGCGTTACGAGAAGGAGCTCGACGACATCATGTCGCGGGTGCGGAACCAGGCGGTGACTCCGCTGGCGGCCGCCCCACCCGGTGCCGCCTCCGACGTGAAGAACCGGACACCGGATTCACATTGACTCACGCGTCTCTGACGCTCGCGCGCGCGCGGCATTCTTGCGCGAGTCGCGGGGGCACAGTTGTTTCGTGCCGATCGCTGGTGGCGACATTTTCACGCACCACATCCAAGAATCGATGAGCCTGTCTTCCTCTAGAATCCACCCGGCGCTCGCCATTATCTTCGCCGCCACCGCGTCTTGTACATCGTCGCCGTCATCGACCACCGCGACGAGCGCGCCGGCGCCGGCACAGGCAGCCGCTCCCGCTCCCGGACAGGCCGCTGTGCCGAGACCGCCGACGGATTCCGTCACGGCGTCGCGCGCGCGATTCGTGAGCGAAGTGCTGGCGCAGATCAAAGGCCGCGAGCAGGTACCGGCCGAGTCCGTCTTCAAGAACGTGAAGATGATGAAGGCGCTGCCGGCCTCGCGCCTCTTGGCCGTCATGAACCTCGGCTACGGCAAATCACTCGGCGTGTCGTGCGATCACTGTCACGTCACGGGCAAATGGGAGAGCGAGGAGAAGCCGCAGAAGCAGATCGCGCGCGAGATGGCCGCGATGGTCGCCAACATCAACGGACAGCTCTTGCCGAAGATCGCGAATCTCAAGGGCGAGCGCCCGACCGTGAACTGCACGACGTGTCACCGGGGTGCGCTCACGCCTGCGCTGAATATTCCGTAGGGTGTTAGGCGCTAGGCGATAGGTGTTGAGGTGCGTGTAAAGATTCGAGTCGCGCCCTCAATACCTGAGACCTAGCACCTGACACCTACCTATTTCGCGAACAGCTTCGCGTACTCCCCATACCCCTCCGCCCCGAGCTTGCTGGCCGGGATGAAGCGCATGGACGCGCTGTTCATGCAGAAGCGCTGTCCCGTCGGCTTCGGGCCGTCGTCGAACAGATGCCCGAGGTGCGAGTCGCCGTGCTTCGACCGCACTTCCGTGCGCGACATGAAGAACTGGCGGTCCGTCTTGGTGGCGATGTTCTCCGGCTCGAGCGGCTTGGTGAAACTCGGCCACCCGGTGCCCGAATCGAACTTGTCGAGCGAGCTGAAGAGCGGCTCGCCGCTGACGACGTCGACGTAGATCCCGGCCTCGTGGTTGTCCCAGTACTCGTTGCGAAACGGCGCTTCCGTTCCCTCGTGCTGCGTCACCTTGTACTGCTCGGGCGTGAGCTTCTGCTTGAGCTCGACATCGCTCGGTTTCTTATAGTCCGTCATCGAGTGTCCTCCCACTGCGATCGTTCTCGGGGGTGATGCCTGCGCATGCAATAACTCCGCGCGCGTCACGGCGGTTCCCGCAAGGAATGCTCCCACTAGTACGGCGGTCCAGCGCTGCATCATAGAGTCTCCTGTCGACATCTATATGATGTACGCTCCGGCGGCTGGAATAGATCTCGAGCGGCTTACAGCGCTTCCCTTGTTCGCAGGATCTTGCCCACGGCCTCGGCGTAGCGCGTCCAAGTGACCGCTTTGGCTCGCAATTGCTGCCGGCCCGCGCTGGTGAGCTGATAGTACTTCGCTTTGCGGTTGTTCTCGGAGAGTCCCCATTCGCTCTCGATCCAGCCGCGCCGCTCCATGCGGTGCAGCGACACGTAGAGCGCGCGATCCTCGACCGACAGCGCATCGTCGCTCGTCTCCTTGATCCAGCGCGCGACGGCGTAGCCATGCCGGGGACCCCTGGCCAGTGCCTTGAGGACGAGCACGTCGAGCGTCCCCTGCAACAGCTCGAGATCGGACGGCGGCATCGGCTCCCCGGAAGTAAGCCGGGGAAAGCTGCGCTAGCGCGCCCGAGCGGTCAAGCCGCTACTCCTCTTCGTGCCATTCGCCGCGCTTCGCATCCGGCGCGCGCTCGATCACGCGGACGGCGAGCAGGTTCTCGTCCGCGCGGTTCAACGTCTTCTCGAATGATTCGCCCGGCCGACGCACCGCCGAGCCGAGTGAGAAGGAGGCCGGTGCCGTGCGGAGCGCGCTCATGCCCAGCCGATCGGCCACCGCCGCCGTGCGCGCCTCGTCGGCGTCCACGAGCACCACGAGAAATTCATCCCCGCCGACGCGGATCACACTTTCCTCGGCGCGGAGCTGGCGCATGAGGAAGCGGCTCATCTTCACCAACACCAGGTCGCCGGCCGCGTGGCCGTACCGGTCGTTGTATTGCTTGAAGTGGTCGATGTCGAGATACAGCACGCCCCACTGCTCGATGTTGTCTTTGGCGAAGTGCTTCTCCAGCTCGAGCAGGAAGCGGCGGTTGTAGCAGCCGGTGAGCGGGTCGCGCACGCTCTGCTCGCGGAGCTTTTCTTCCAGCTCCTTACGCGCCGTGATGTCGATCAGAATGCCGTGGTAGTAGCTCTCTTCCGGAGTTTCACCGCGCGATACGTACGTCGTGTCGAGTACCGTGCGCACCGCGCCGTCGGGGCGGCGAATTTCCAACTCGAACTCGCGGATGGCGCCATCGCGGTCGAGCAGCTCGAGCTCCTCGCGCCGTCGCTCGGGATCGACGACCAGACTGTCCGCGCCGCCGAAGTGCCGCAGCTCATCGAGCGACGCGACCCCGAGCATCTCGAGGAATGCCTGGTTGCAATCGATGATCTCGCCCTGCGTGTTGGTGATGTAGATCCCCTCGCGCACGTTGCGCACGAACTCGCGCAACGTGTCCGGATCGTCGAGGCGTCTACTCATGGCCACGTTCGCTGATCATCAGTCACTCGGCGTTCCAAGGGTGCTCAGCAGGATGTACAGCAGGATGTTCAGTTCTCCCCCCAATCCCCAACCCCGATCCCAACCCCAGCAGCTAATAGTGCGTCAGCGGATCCGATCCCGTCGGCGGCAGCTTTGGCTCGGTGTCGCGGCCGGCCTTGGTGAGCTCCGTCATGCGTCCCGTGACCATCGCGGCCCGCACCGGCGTCTGCTCATCGACGGCGATGATGCGTCCATCCCACTGGCGAATCATCATCGCGAACGCCTTTGCCATCTCCGGATCGAACTCCGTCCCCGCGCGCTCCTCGACGTATTGCAGCGATCGCTCCGGCGACCACATGTCGCGGAAGGGTCGGCGCGTGCGCAGCGAGTCGTAGCGATCACAGATCTGGATCAGTCTCGTCGCGTAATGGCACTCGCGCTGGAAGTGTAGACGCGGATAGCCCGTTCCATTCAGCAGCACGTGATGCTCGTACGCCACCACCGCCGCGATGTCGACCTGTGGCTCGCTGGCCAGAATCATCTGCGCGCCGTGCTTCGGGTGCTCCCGGATCAGCTCCCACTCCTTCTCCGTCGGCGGCTCGGGTTTCTGCAGGATGTCATGTGGTACGCGCACCATGCCGAGATCGTGCATCAGCCCTGCTACGCCCATGGCGCGAACATCGCGCGGCGGCAGTCCGCGAAATTCGGCCAGCGCCATCGCCAGCACACTCACGTTGAGCGAGTGGGTGGCGATGTACTGATCGTACTCCTTCAGCTGCAGCAGCGGCAGCAGGATTTCGCTGTCCGAGTGCATCACCAGCGCCAGCGACGCGACGACCGCCTCGGCTTCAGCCACGGGCAGCTTGCGACCGCTGCCCACTTCTTCGTGGATCCAGTGCACGGTGTCGAGCTCTTCCCCCATGCTGATCGAGGGCCGCTCCATCTGCTCGGTGATGAGATCGTTGCCCGGCGCGCCGCCGTCGCCCTTCACACCGATCGTGCCGAACTTGATCGTCGGAAAGACCACCGCCTGCAGTTGCATCGGATCGAGCGTGCCCGAGGTGAGCCGCCAGAATACTTCGCTCAGGAACGCATCCCACTCGTCGCGCGGCACCTTGCCGATGAACTCGAGCCGCTCCATGCCGATGCTCGCCAGCTTCATCCCCCACTCCCATCCCTTCAGGTCGCGGATGGTCGACGCGCCGAAGATCACTTCGGAGTCGAGGAAGGAGAACGCCGGCTTCGTGCTCGTCTCGATCAAATTGATGAGCCGCTCGTGCGACACCGTCGCCGTCCGCTCGCGCGCGGGATGCCCCTCCGCATAGAGGTGCATCGTCGCAATCGTCTGCGCAAACGAAGTCAAGAATCGTGTTGGATCGGGCATCTTGAACCAGGGCTTCGGGCGTCGGG
>JALZAE010000428.1 GCA_030948535.1 Gemmatimonadota bacterium
CCCGACGCCCAATCCGACGCCCGATGCCCGACGCCCGACACCCAATTGGACGCCCAACCCGACGCCCGACGCCCGACGCCTGACGCCCAAGACAAGCCTCTCATCACGGTACGACGGGCGCTCCTCCCGCCCCTTTCGCGCCGAGCAGGTTGACGAAGATCCGCGCCGCCCCGGGAACGCCGGCCGGCAGCTGCCGGAAGAACGCCAGCGTCGTGTACACGTATGCGCCCGAGCCGTACGGCGTGACCAGAATCGCGCCGTCGTTCGCCGCCTCGCCCGGGTCGTGCGTCGACAACAGCGGCACGTACTCGGTCGCGAACGTCCGCGGCATGTAGAGGGTGCGATCCTGAATCCATCCCTCGAAATCCTGCGGCGTAACCTTGTTCGGCCCTGCCATCAACGGATGGTTCGGCTTGAGGATCGAGACCGGCGAGTCCTCATCGGTCACGCGGTCCGCCGGCCGGCCCAGCGTGATCGGATACGGCATCATCCCCGGTTGCTGCATCTCGTACTGCCCGTACTGCACGACCATCGTGCCGCCTTTCTTCACGTAGTCGAGCAGCCGCGCGTTGTTGGCGACGAGCTCCGGCGACGACTCGTACGCGCGCGTGCCCACGACGATGGTCGAGAACTTGGACAAGTCCGTATTGGGCAGCTTTGCCGGATCGATCACTGTGACGTTGAGTCCGAGCTGCTGCAGCGCTGGCGCGATGTTGTCGCCGACACCGTTGATGTACGCCACGGTCAGACGCGGCGGCAGCTTCACATCGACCGCCTGCACGGTGATGGCCGCGTTGCGATACAGTCGTTGCGGCCTGATGTGATCGTACTCGATCGGCACGTATCCGACGCTGAAGCGCTCGCCGTTGCTCTCGGCCACCGCCGCGATGTGATGCTCGCCCTTCGGTAGTCGCCCGACGATGCGGAAATCCGCCGAGCGCTGCGCGCCGTAGCTCGGCAGCACGATGGTGCGCGACGCAGAGTCGGCCGTCAGCCCCTTCGGCAACTGCAACGTCACCTTCACACTTCGCGACGCGGTCGACGCCGAGCGGAGCTGCACGTGGATCTCGCGATCGATCGGCATATTCGCCGGCGCGTACTCGGTTTCCTGCGGGAACGTGACGGAGACGGCGGGGGCGATGGCGAGCGGGTGATTGATCTCGCCTTTGACCGGATCGGCGTACCGGTGCACAGGCGTCGCGCTCAGGCCGAGCATCGGGCCGTCGGCTGATCCGAGCCGTAGCGACGCGATGATTGCTGGCCCGGAATTCCCCCGCAGATCCTCCGGTACTCCGCTAATCGGAACGCCGAACAAGTCTCCAACTCGCGGTTTCTCGAGCCACCACGGCTGGGTAATCGTGCTGCCCGCCGTACTGAATTTCTCGCGATCCGTTGCCGAGCTATCAGGCGGAATCGCTTGTCTGCCGAAGACGGGGACCGCTCCGCGATTGAAGGTCGTCATCGTGAGTTGAATGCTGTCCCCTCGCGCGACGATATCACGATCGACAGTGACCTCCTCGACGACGCCGGCGGCGAGGCCGAGTGCACGATTTGCTCTTGCGCGGACAATCACGATCGACCAATGAGCATCGCTCGCACCCCCGTTGCTCTTCGCGTCCGCATCGCCCAGGAGTCGCTCCGCGAGCGCGATCGGCTGGAGTGAGGCAGACGGCCGGAACGGATCGTAACTCCGCCGCACCTCGGCGATCGCGGCCGGCAACGAATCGAGCGCCGCGCGCGCCTTCGCCTCGGTCACGAACGGCCGCAGCCGCGCCCACGTCGTGTCGATGCCGTCGAAGATCGACTTCTCCTGCTTCGGATCCTCCGCGGCCGTCACCCGCATCGCCTCGCGCCGCACGCAATCGTCCTGCGCCCCTTTGCGCGTCAGCTGCCCCATCGCCTGCGACTTGTGCTGCGAGCGGCTCACCGCCGCCATTTCCGCATAGCTCTCGCCGTACATCGGCGAATACTCGCCGACGTTGAAGCAGAGCGTCGCCGTGCCGCGCGAGAAGAAGCTCGACCGGTAAAACTTCGAGACGGTCCAACCGGCGCCGAACTTCGACACCGGATACTTCACCGTGTCCGTCGCCGCGTCGTAGGCTTCGCGCGCTAACAGCCCGGACACCTGATGCTGGCCGTGTCCGTCTTGCGGCGTGCCCGAAAAAATCGAGATGATCACCTGCGGCCTGAACGCGCGGACCACCGTCACCACGTCGTTCATCAGCGAATCGTGCGGCCAGTGCCGGAACGCCTCCTCGGCGTTCTTCGAGAAACCGAAGTCGTACGCGCGCGTGAAGTACTGATGTGCGCCATCGATCCGCCGCGCTGCCAGCAGCTCCTCCGTGCGGATCACGCCGAGCGCTTCGCCCAACTCGTTGCCGATCAGATTCTGCCCGCCGTCTCCGCGAGTGAGGGAGAGATAGGCGGTTTCGACGTGCCGTCCACGCGCGAGCCACGCGATGATCCGCGTGTCCTCGTCATCCGGATGCGCGCCGATCACCAGCACCCGCGCCGTGACGCCAAGCCCGGCCACGAGCTCCCCCAACTCCGCCGCCCCGCCCGCCCGCTGTTGCGCACGGAGGGTCGGCACGCCAAGCAAAGCCGCAGATAGCATCAACAATCCGACTCGCTTCATCGATCTCCCCGCTGAGCCTAAAACTTTGAATTACAAGAGCAGCCGCAGATCTTCGCAGATCGCCGCAGATAAAGCGATCTCGGTCCGCCAATTCTTACGGTACACACACAGGACCTAACGGCCAGCGGCGAGTCAGCGTTCAGTGTTCAGCAAGAAAAAGTGAGAGCCAAGTGATCTACTCGACTCTCACCACGCGCCCTAACACCTAACACCTGACACCTCGCACCTACCGCACCGCCCGCGGTGCGGTCGGCGGCTCCCGCATCGGCCGCGGCATCGATGACAACACGTCGGCGACGATGCGCATCTGCTGCTCCTGATGACTCTGCATGTACCCTTCGGCGGGGCTCGCGCGCTCGGGCCGGCCGACGTAGCGCAGCGGCATCATGTTGCCGATCGCACCTCGCAGCCTCGGAGCGACGAAGGTCCACGCGCCCATGTTGCGCGGCTCCTCCTGCGCCCACACCACTTCTTCCACGGCCGGATACTGCTCGAGCAGCGCGCGGATGGCGTCGTGCGGCCATGGGTACAACTCTTCCACGCGCACGATCGCCGCGTGCGCCGTCTGCTCGGCCGAGATGAGATCGTAGTAGATCTTGCCTGTACAAAACGCGATGCGGCGCACGCGCTCGCGCCGGCCCGACGAGGACGGATCGTCGATCACCGGCAGAAAGCCGCCCGACGCGAGATCGTTCAGCTTCACCGCCGCGCGCTCGAGCCGCAGCAGACTCTTTGGCTGCATCAGGATCAGCGGACGGCGCTCGGTCCCCTTCGCCTGGCGTCGCAGAATGTGGAAGTACTGCGCCGGCGTCGACGGATAGGCGACGCGCAGATTCCCCTCGGCGCAGAGCTGCAGAAAGCGCTCGAGCCGCGCGCTCGAATGCTCGGGACCCTGACCCTCGTAGCCGTGCGGCAGCAGCAGCACGACGCCCGAGTTCTGTCCCCACTTCGCGCGATCCGCCGCAATGAACTGATCGATGATCGGCTGCGCGACGTTCACGAAGTCGCCGAATTGCGCTTCCCACACCGTCAGCGTGTCGGTGGCCGCGACGCTGTAGCCGTACTCGAAGCCGAGCACCGCCGTCTCGCTCAGCGGACTGTTGTAGATCTCGAACGTACCCGTCGCCGATGGCACGTGCTGGAGCGGAGTGTACGTCGCGCCGTTCTCGTGGTCGTGCAGCACGACCTGTCGATGCGAGAAGGTGCCGCGCTCGATGTCCTGCCCGCTCATGCGCACCGAGATGCCCTCGGCGACGAGCGACGCGAGCGCGAGCGACTCGGCGTGTCCCCAGTCGATCGGACCAGACGCACCCATCGCCGCGCGCCGGCGCTCGAGCTGCTTGGCCAGCTTGGGCAGCGGATGAAAATCGCCTGGCCACGTGAGCAACGCTTCGTTGAATGCGACGAGACGCTCCGAAGGCACCGCGGTCTCGACCGGCGGCGGTGGTGCCGCGGCCGGATGCTCGCCGGTCGCCGTGTCCGCTTCGCGCTTGGCGGCGTCGTGGACGCGATCGAAGTTCCGCATCACGTCACGCTCGATCGACGCAACCTCGTCCGCGGTGACGATCCCTTCACTCGTCAGCCGCTCGCCCCACACCACGCGCGGCGCCGGATGGGCTTTCACCTTCGCGTACATCACCGGCTGCGTGAAGACGGGCTCGTCCGTCTCGTTGTGACCTTGGCGACGGTATCCGACGAGATCGATCAGGAAATCTTTCGCGAAGCGCTTGCGATACGCGTTCCCTAGCTCGACGGCTGCGAGACACGACTCGGCGTTGTCGCCGTTCACGTGCACGATCGGGATCTCGAATCCCTTCGCCGGATCGCTCGAGTAGTAGGTCGAGCGAGCTTCGCGCGGATCGGTAGTGAAGCCGATCTGGTTGTTGGCGATGATGTGCAGCGTGCCGCCGGTGCGGTAACCGGTGAGTCCCGAGAGGTTGAGCGTCTCGGGCACGATCCCCTCGCCCGGAAACGCGGCGTCGCCATGGACGAGCAGCGGCAGCACCGCCGATTCGTCGCGCTTGCCGGGCTCACCCGCCACACGCTGCAGCGCGCGCGCCGTGCCCTCGAGTACCGGATTCACCACCTCGAGATGGCTCGGATTCGGCACGAGCATCACCTTCACCGTCTCGCCCGATGGCAGCGTACGGTCGGTAGCGTAGCCGAGGTGATACTTCACGTCGCCCGTGTCGCTCGCCGCGTTCGTCGCCGCGTGCTTCCCCTCGAATTCGGCGAAGATGCTCGCGTACGGCTTGCCGAGGATGTGCGCCAACACGTTGATGCGCCCGCGATGCGCCATCCCGATCACAACTTGCCTGGCTCCGGACCCGTTGATGGCCGCATCGATCATCGGCACGAGCGCGTCGGTGCCCTCGATCGAGAAGCGCTTCACGTTCACATACGTGCGGCCGAGGAACCGCTCGAGGCCATCGACTTCAGTCAGACGGCGCAGCGCCGCGACTTTCTCGTCGCGCGTGAGCGTGCGGCGCATCTCCGCCGTCTCGATCATCCGCCGGAACCACTCGCGCTCCGTCTCATCCGAGATGTGCTCGAACTCAAAGCCGATGGTCGAAGAGTAGAGC
>JALZAE010000482.1 GCA_030948535.1 Gemmatimonadota bacterium
GCTGTGGGTCGTCGATTTTCCCATGTTCGAGAAGCATCCGGAGACCGGGGCGCTCAGCGCGGTGCATCATCCCTTCACGGCGCCGAATCCGGAGGACCTGTCGCTGCTGGACAGTGCGCCAGAGCGCGTCCGGGCGCTGGCCTATGATGTCGTGCTCAACGGACTCGAGCTCGGAGGCGGCAGCATTCGCATCAACGATCCCGCGCTGCAAAGTCGCGTCTTCGGCCTGCTGGGCATCGACGATGAGACGGCACAGACGCGATTCGGATTCTTGCTCGAGGGGCTGCGCTCCGGCGCGCCCCCGCACGGTGGCATCGCGTTCGGCTTCGATCGCGTCGCCATGTTACTCGCGGGCGGCACGTCGCTGCGCGACGTGATCGCCTTTCCCAAGACGACGGCGGCGCGCGCCCTGTTCGAGGATGCGCCGGCCATCGTTCCAGCCGAAGACCTGAAGGAGCTCCGCATACGTGTCGAGAATACCGCCGGTGAGTGACGATGCGATCACGCATCGCGTGAACGTCGAGGGGACCGACTTGCTGACGCTGGCCGGAGTGAACGACGCGAATCTGATCGAGCTGTCGCGGGCGAGCGGCGCGCGCGTCGCGCTGCGCGGCGACTCGCTCACGCTCACGGGAAGCGTCGAGAGCGTCGAGCGCGCGCACGTGATCGCGCAGCGAATGGTCGACATGGCCAAGCAACAGGAGTCACTCACCCCGGACGATGTACTGCGGCTGGCGGAAGGAGGTGGTTACGTCTCGCGCGACGCGCACGGGGACGCCGGCGCGGAAGGAGGGAGCTCGAACGGATCGCGCCTCGTGCTGCCGGGCGTGCGGCGCGTCATTCAACCGAAGACGGAAGGGCAGGCCAAGTATCTGCAGCTGATCAACGACAATGACATCGTGGTCGGCATCGGCCCCGCGGGCACGGGCAAGACGTATCTCGCTGTTGCGATGGCGGTCGATGCGCTCGCGAAAAAGCGCGTCCGCCGCATCATCCTCGCGCGGCCGGCGGTCGAAGCCGGTGAAAGCCTCGGATTTCTTCCGGGCGATCTGCAGGCGAAGGTCGATCCGTATCTGCGACCGCTCTACGACGCCCTCGACGACATGATGCCCCCCGAGCGCGTGCAGAAGGCGCTGGAACAGCGTGTGATCGAGATCGCGCCGCTCGCCTACATGCGAGGCCGCACGCTCGCCGATGCGTTCGTCATTCTCGACGAAGCGCAGAACGCGACCAATGCGCAGATGAAGATGTTCCTCACCCGGCTCGGCGTGAACTCGAAGGCGGTCATCACCGGCGACAAGACGCAGATCGACCTGCCGAAGCGCGAGGAATCGGGCCTCATTCAAGTGGAGCGGATCCTGTCGGACATCGAAGGGATCGGCTTCCACTACCTGACCGAGAGCGATGTCGTTCGGCACCGCCTCGTGCGCGACATCATCCGGGCCTACGCCCGTGACTCGGCCGGGGAGTAGACGCGCATGGGCGTTCGCGACCTGACGTCGCCGTTCGTCCAGGATGATGAACCGGTCCAACGCTGGGACCGATTCTGGTACCATCTCGCGAGGTTGGCACCGCTCGGCGTGATCGCCGCGGTCACGTATCTGTTTTTCCCGGCGGCGCCCGCGGTCGACTCGCCGGTGTACGAAGTGGGCTCGGTCGCGGCGCAGAGCGTGATCGCGCCCTTTGCCTTCACGGTCCACAAAGCGCCGAGCGAGTTGGCGAGGGAGCGCGACGAGCTGTCGCGGTCGGCGCAGCCGATCCTCGTTTACAATGGAAGCGCGGTCGACTCATCGCTCAAGCAGCTGCGCGCGTTCACCGACAGCATCGCGACCGTGCCGCGGGAGGGGTCCACCGCGGCGATTCAACGCACCGCCAGCAAGCTGGGCCTGCGATTGTCCACGGCCGAGGCGGAGTATCTGGCCTTCCCGGGCCGTCGCCAGGCGATGGAGGCGGGGGTTCGCCGCGTCTTTCAGCGCTGGCTGCCGGCCGGCATCACGAGCAGCGCCGGCCTCGAGGGAATCCGCGGCGAGGTCATCGTGCGCCGCGGAAGCGACGAGCGCAGCATGCTCGCCGACAGCTTGCTCTCGTTCGGCTCGTTCCTTGGACGGGCTCGCGCGATGCATCCGGATCCGAACTCCTCGGCGGGGGAC
>JALZAE010000494.1 GCA_030948535.1 Gemmatimonadota bacterium
ATGCTGATCTGCGTCACTCGGTGTTCGGACGCGGCCTCGGCGTGGCGGCCCTCGGAGGGGTGATCGGTATCGCCGGCGCGATGATCACCAATCGCGTGCTGGCCGCGACGCTCTTTGAAGTCGGCGCGGTCGACACGATCGCGCTCGGCGCCTCTGTGCTCTTATTGATGACGACGTGCGTGGTGGCATGCGCGCTGCCGGCGAGAATGGCGACGCGCATCGATCCGGTCAGCGCGCTGCGCGCGACGCAATAGCAAGCTGCAATCCGGAGTCAGCTCACCCATCATCCCGGCCGTTCAGGGCGCGAACTAACAACCCCTCTCCCTTGCCCCAGGCCCCTGCCCCTCAGCCCCCAGTCCCTCTACTCTTTCGCGTACTCGCCAGAAATTTCTCAACGGCCGGCCACACGATCTCTGGCCGTTCCGCATAGGTAAAGTGCGCCGCGCGGGGCACGCGAAGGAGAGTGCCGTGGGGAAGTGATTTGGCCCACTCCTCGACGAGATCCATGGGGATCGACTCTTCTTCGCCGTGCACGATCAGCGTTGGTGCGGCAACGTTGTGCAGCGCGGCGCGGATGTCCCAGTTGCCGTAAGAGCCCATGATGACGCGGTTGCCGGTGGAGAGTCCGTAGCGCATGCCGCGCGCATCCGTCGCGCAGAGATCAGCCTTGACCAGCGACATCGTACGATCGGGCTCGGCCAATCGGGGGCGCATCCCGATCGCCCAGAAGTCGCGGCATGCGGATTTCGTATCGCCCGCCGAGTCGTTCATACGCCGTCCGGCGTCGGCCATCTTCGCGAGCTGTGCGCTGTCGAGCCGCGTACCCACGCTCTTGCCGAATCGCTGCCAGAAATCGCCGCGCATCGGTGGCACCGGTCCAAAGAACACCATGCGCCGCACGATGTCGGGATGCGCGATGGCATAGCTCGCAGCGAGCAGCGGCCCGTACGAGTGCGCGACGAGCGTCACGTGCGCCAGCTTGAAGTGACGTCGTACGGCATCGAGGTCGGCAACCTGGCGTGGGGCGAACAGTTGGGTCGTGTCGGCGGGAAGCGTCGAGCGTCCGCCGCCGCGCTGATCGTAAAAGATGATGACGTGCTTGGCCGCCAGCGGCGCGAAGTCGGCGCGGATGCTCTCGAGATCCATCCCCGGTCCGCCGTGGATCGCGATGATCGTGTCGGTACCGCGTCCTTCGACGCGATAAAATAGACGCGCCGAGTCGGGTGTCGTGATGTAACCCGACTGCGCGCGGGCAAGTACCGGATACGGCGCGGAGCCGAGTGCGGCGAGTGCGGCTAGGCAAACGCAGGAGTGCGAACGTTTCATGTCGGGATGCTCTGATTTGTGGACGTGCGAAGCATGGCCGAATTTGCGACTCGAGGAAAGGAGCGCGCGGGCTCACGTCGGGCCGCGCGTCTTGGAGTTTCTTCACGCACTCGGCTCGCCGTCTGCTCGATAATAGCGCCCGCGGTGCTTGCCACGCCGGAGCGTCGGCGCTCACTTATCCGGCAGCATGCCGGACGCTTCCACTTCCGCTGACCGGCCACTCGCCGGTCGCGTTGCGCTGATCACCGGCGGCACGCGCGGCATCGGCCGCGCCATCGCCCAGCACTTCTACTCGTTGGGCGCCGAGGTCGCGGTGAACGCCCGCACCGATGCTCGAGCGCGCGCGGCGGCGATGCTCGTGGGTGATAGAGCGCTTGGCGTCGGCGCGGACGTCTCCAAACGGACGGAGGTGCGCGAGATGGTCGACGCCGTCATCGCGCGCTTCGATCGTCTGGACATCCTGGTGAACAACGCCGCGATTGCGCACGCGACGCGGATCGACGAGATCAGCGAGGCCGAGTGGCGCGAGACGATCGACGTGAACCTGACCGGCGCCTTTCTCTGTCTGACCGCGGTCATTCCGCGAATGCGGGATCAAAAGTTCGGGCGCGTGATCAACATCTCCTCGCTCGCCGGGCGGAGCGTCAGCCTGCTCGGCGGCGCGCACTACACGGCGTCAAAGGCTGGCATGCTCGGCTTGACGCGCGCGGCGGCGAAGGAGCTCGGCCCGGCGGGCATCACAGTGAACGCGATCTGCCCGGGGTTGATCGACACCGAGCTCGCGCGCGAGAACTCGAACGATGAGCGGCGCGCGGCATACGCCGGGGGGTTCCCGGCGCGGCGGTTAGGAACGGCGCACGAGGTCGCGGAGCTCGCGGCGTTCCTCGCGGGCGACGGTGCGGCATATATCACCGGTGCATCCCTCGATATCAACGGCGGCAGCTTGATGCTTTGACCGACACGCCAACCAAAAGCCGCCTTGACCCATCGTTCCCAGAAGTGCTCGTTCACTCTTACTCAAGACGGCCATCCATGCGAGTTCTATTTTTCTTCATACCGGCTGTTTCGTTGGTCGCGGCGTGTGCGCCGCGAGTGGATCAAAAGAGCGAGCAGGCCGCGCTCATGCAGGCGAGCCGGGATTGGGCAAAGACGGCGGCGACAGGGAATCTCGACCAGACGGTCGCCTACTGGTCGGACGACGCGATCGTCCTCGCGCCCGACCAGCCGGCGGTCGTCGGCAAGGCGGCGATCCGCGCATTCGTGACGCAGTCCATGGCGATCCCGCACTTCAGCATCACGTGGGAGCCGGAGCAGGCCACGATCGCCGCCAGTGGCGATGTCGGCTACCTCGTCGAGCACAATCGCGTCACCTTTGCGGATTCGACCGGCGCCGTGCAGACGGAATATGGGAAGGCGGTGACCGTCTGGCGGAAGGATGCCTCTGGCGCATGGAAATGCGTGATCGACACCTGGAACAAAAATCCGACGGAGAAAGTGCTCGCGCCGACGAAGTAGCTGAGCGGCCTTCGGCGGAGCTCGGTTAAGTTGATGCGTGCCGCACACACTCTCGAAGTCCGATTACCATCTCGCGCGCAGCTGTCCGACCAAGCTCTTCTATCGCGAGCTCGGTTATCCGACATCCGACGAGGGCGACGACTATCTGCGTCTCCTCGCGGACGGCGGCTACATCGTCGAGAAGATCGCGAAGCTCCTGCACCCCGATGGAATCACCGTCGAGAGCGGAGTGAATCTGACGGACACAGTGGTGCGCACTCGCGAGCTGCTCGCCCGAGAGAACGTGACGCTCTTCGAGGCGACGTTGCTGTCGGGCGCCAAGCTCTCTCGCGTCGACATCCTCGTGAAGCACGGGATGGAGTTCCATCTCCTCGAGGTGAAGGCGAAGCTCTGGAACAGTGATGAGGAGCGTCAGCTGAGCAGTGAGGGAAAGCCCGGCGCGCTGAGAAATCGCAATGGCAGCATCACGGCCAAGTGGCGAAAGCCGATCGAGGATGTCGCCTTCCAGGTCCATCTCCTTCGCGAGCTCTATCCGCAGGCGACGATCCGCGCGTCGCTCGTCATGCCCGACAAGTCGAAAACGACGACGATCGACCTCATCCACAAGCTTTTTGCCGTGCATCGCGTGCCTCAGCCTGGCACGTCGATGACGCGCGTCGCGGTCGAGTTCACCGGGGATGCGGCCCGGGTCGCGTCCGATCATTTTTTGTCGTTCGTTCCGGTCGACGCCGAGGTTGCTTCCGTGCTGCCGGAGGTTGCGGCGGCCGCGAATGAGTTCGTCGCGAGCCTCTCGCCGGTACTCGTCCGGGTGCCGGTGCCCGCGGCGCTCCACTGCAGGGAATGCGAGTTCCACGCGAGCGACACCGACGTCCGCGATGGCTTCGTCGAATGCTGGGGCGAGCTCGCGCATGCCGACCCGCATCTCTTCGACATGTACTGCGTGAGCGAGATCGGCGGCCGCAGCGATCCGCTGGCCGACCGGCTCATTGCCAAGGGCAAGGCGTCGCTGCTCGACATCGAAGAGGCGCAGCTCGTCAAGAAAGACGGCACGCCCGGCGCGAACAACGTGCGGCAGCGCATCCAGCTCGCCCACACGCGCGACAACACCCCATGGTTCAGCCCGGAGCTGGGCGGCATTCTCGGCGCGCTCGCCTATCCGCTGCACTTCATCGATTTCGAGACCTCGGCGCTCGCGGTCCCCTATCACGCGGGCATGCATCCGTACGAGGACGTCGCCTTTCAATGGAGTTGCTACACGATCGCCGAGCCGGGCGCTCGGGCCGAGCACGCGGAGTGGATCAACACCGAGGACTTCTTCCCGAACTTCGAGTTCGTGCAAACGCTCCGCACGCACATCGGCGACGGCGGCACGGTGCTCATGTGGGCCGCGCACGAGCGAAAGATTCTCAACGTCATTCGGGCCCAGATCGGGATTCGCGCTCATGACGATGCAGCCCTGGTCGCGTGGATCAACAGTCTGACGGACAAGGAGCACGGCCGGCTCGTCGACATGAATCGCCTGACGTTCCTGCACTACTTCCACCCGCTGATGAAGGGCAGGACATCGATAAAGAGCGTGCTGGACGCGGTCTGGCGCTCGGACGAAATGGTGCACGCGCTCTTTCCGCGGTATGCGGCCGGCGGCGACTCGCCCTATCAAGCGCTGCCGCCGCTCGAGATCGGCGGGGTCGACGTGCATGTCGCCGAGGGGACGGGCGCGGTGAAAGCGTACCAGTCGATGCTCTACGGCGCCGACCGCGACGACGCCGAGATCAAAGCCAAATGGCGCGACCTCCTCCGCCAGTACTGCCAGCTCGATACCGCGGCAATGGTGATGATCTTCGATCACTGGAAACGCATCACCTGACCTGAACTTGACCGCGTGCGCGGCGAAGACCGATGTCACCGGCTAGGTGCCGCGGTCGATCATCTCCTGCCGGCGACGCGCTTCGGTCCAGTCGATGCTTGGCGCGACACCCTCGTCGTCGAGCGCGAGCGAGGCCATCGCTCGCTCGATGACCGGCGCGCCGAGCTCGAGCGGCAACGCTTGTCCGAAGTCCAACTCGGCCCGGCGGCAGATGCGCTCCTCGCGCGCCCGATCGCGCGACTCCGGCCCTACGCCCATGCGATCGACGCGGGCGTGCATCCCTTCGTGCACGATCGAGGCGGCAACGGGCGCAGCGGTGATATCCCGGCGGGCGAGAAAGGTGAGCTCGGTCATGCAGACGCCGACGCCGGGGAAATAGGCGCCGCGGCAGGGATAGCGCACGATCCAGAAATGGCGGAGGTCGCGGCGCAGATGGCGGAGGCGCCACGGCTGATATCGCTCGATCAGCGCCAGCGCCTCGTCGAGTCGAGCGAGCACGTCGGCGGTGGCAATCTCCCGCCTGCTGTTCTGGACCACCACCGAAAAGCCGCGAATCGTGTAGTGCTCGCCGCTGCCATCGAATAGTGGCGGCTGGTCGTTGGGCTGGAGCCCCTCCTTGAAGGGGGTGCTGATCTGCCGGCGAAGGTCATCGAGCCACTTCATGGTCTGCTCCCGCAAGGCGATCGGGAATCGGCCGGCAACCCTCGGACCGGCCGCTGTGTCCTACAGTCGTTGGACACACTTCCTACATTCGTTGGACGTCGTTCGCGATCTCACCGGAGCTCCCCATGTACGCACTTATGCCCCCCACGTCCTTCGCCCGCCGTCTGTCGACGACCCTCGTGCCCGCGGCGATCATTCTCGCCGGCTCGGCATCGTTCACTACGGCGCGGGCGCAAGGAGCGACCAAGTCCAAGCACGCCCCCGTTTGCGCCGAGGGGGTCAAGCAGTACGACGGATTCGCTTCGGTGCCCACTCCCTACGATACCCTGCAGATGCCGCCATCCCCAGGCCCCATTCGCGTGACCAGCGAGGAAGAAGCACGCGCGGCCGACCTCGAGATCCGCAAGCGCGCCGGCTCAGTCGGTGCGACGGGCATCGTGGTGTCGGACAAGGTCGAGGAGGACGGTGGCGCGCGCCGCGTGCAGCGACAGTCGACCGCCATTTTCGTGCGCGCCGATAGTGCGCGCGCCTATAAAGCCTGTGTCAAGTAGGGCCGTGGGCTTTGGGAGCTTCGCGTCGCGGCACGGCCATTGCCCTTAGTGCCGTCAGCGTCGCGCACTCCCCGCGCCACGCCCGGCCTCTGACAGGAGCACTCGGATGGACATCCTATGGTGGATCATCGTCGGCCTCATTGCCGGCTTCATTACCGGCAAGCTGATGAAGGGATCCGGCTACGGCCCAGTCATGGACGTCGTCGTCGGCATCATTGGCGCTGTGCTGGGCGGCTTCATCGTGCGTTCTATGGGCATCGCCACATCGGGTGGCATGATTTCGACGATCATCGTGGCCATCATCGGTGCGGTGCTGCTCACCTTCCTCGTTCGGCTGCTCACCGGCAACCGCACGCGCCAACTGTAGGCGCTCCGGCCTTCGACAACGCAGCGAATCCTCCTTGGAGGGAGCGACCAATGCGCACGACCAATTTCAATCGACTTTCGGCGTTGCTTGTCCTGGCGGCGATCGGTGCTTGCAGCGCAAACGATAAGAACGCGAGTAACGTGGACTCCGTAGCAAGGCGCGATTCGGCCATGCGCACGGACTCGGCGGCGCGGGTGGCGCGCGTGGACACGGCGAAGCCCGGCAACGGGTGGACCGCGGCCGCGGTGCTGGGCTACGTCACGGCCGCCAACATGGGAGAGATCGACGGAGGGATGCTGGCCGCGAAGCGCGCGACCAGTGCAGGCGTCAAAGCCTTCGCGAATCAAATGGTCGCGGATCACAAGGCGATGCAGGCCGAGGGCGCGACGTATGCCTCGGCGCATTCCCTAGTTGCCGACACGACGACCGACAACGTCCGGGATTTGATGAAAGGCGGACGCGATGAACAAGCCGAGCTGATGAAGAAGAACGCCGGCGTCGATTGGGACAAGAATTTCCTCGACAAGGAAATCGACGGCCACAAGCATGTGCTCGACAAGATTCAGGACGCGGCCAAGAACACGACCGATCCTGGCATCAAGGCAATGCTCGAGAAGGCGAGTGGCAAGGTGCAGGAGCACCTGACCAAGGCGCAGGATCTTCGCGCGAAGATGAAGTAGCGTCGCGCGGCGTTCCGCGCGGTACAAAAAAGAATGGGCGGCCCACGTCGGTGCCGCCCATTCTTTTTTGCGATGACGCCGCCCACTACCGAATGGGCATCACTGCCCCGCGGCTCAGAACGAACTTGCGATAGTGGTGTAACCCGGGCGGAGTAGGTGAGTGTAACCGTCCCGCGCATCGCGCATCCAATGCCCCCGAAGCTGCCGGGCCTCTACTCGCCCCGCAACGCTTCGACCGGATCGACGCGCGTGAGTCGTCGCGCCGGCAAATAGCTGGCGACGCCGGCAACCGCGATCAGCACCACCGCCACGCCGCCGAACGTCACGGCATCGAATAGGCCGACGCCGTACAGCATACTCGCCAGCAGACGCGTCGCCAGCGCTGCGAGGGGCAAGCCAATCGCGGCGCCAACGAGCGCCAGCGCGATCCCTTCTCGCACGAACAGCGCGAGGAGTGCAGGCCGCTGAGCGCCCAGAGCGGTGCGCACTCCGATCTCGTGGCGGCGTTGCGTCACGCCGTATGCGATCACGCCATAGATGCCGACGCTCGCCAGAGTGAGCGCGACTGCCGCGAAGGCGCTGAGAAGCACGAGATAGAACCGACGACCCGCGAGGCTCGACGACAGCATCTGCGGAACAGAGGTGATGCCATCGACCGAGATGTCGGGATCGACCGCACTGATGGCTCGGCGCATCGCTGCGATGTACGACGCTTCATCCCCCCGCTGGCGCGCCACGATGAAGGTGTTGCGCCACGGATTCACGGCGATGGGCAGGTAGATCTCCGCCGTCGCCGTGTCGGTGAGCGAGCCGAACTTCACGTTGCCGGCGACGCCAATCACTTCGCCATCGACGGGCTGATTGGTGTCCGGACGCCCCGGCGCCTGCTTGAACACGCGCAACCGCTGCCCCACCGCATCCTGGCCGGGCCACAGCCGGCTGGCCACGATCGCCGTCACGATGATCGCGCGGCTCGATGGCGTCATGTCGCTCTCCATGAATGCCCGACCGCGGATGATCGGCTGGCGCACCGTCGCGAAATAGCCGGCGTCCGCGAGCTGATACAGCGCAACCGGCTCCTTCCCCGCATCGAACTGCCGGCCCGCCGGCTGCAGCCGCGTCGCGACGCCGACGCCCGTTGGCGGCAGCGAGTAGATGAAGCCGACACTCTCCGTGCCCGGCAGCGCGACGACAGCTTCTCGAACGCGCGCGTACAGGTTGAGCAACTTCTCCGGCGTGTTGTTCTTTTCCTCGAGGCCATCGATACGATGCGCGATCAACCGCTCGGGATCGTATCCCGGACTCGTCGCCCGCAGAGCGAGAAAGCTGCGGCCCAGCAGCCCCGCGCCCACGAGAAGCACGAGCGACAGCGCGACCTGCACGACGATGAAGGCCGAGCGCGTCCGTCCTTCGCGCCGCCCGTGCCCGGCGCCGCGCGAGCCGTGCTTCATCGTCGCGGCAAGATCGAGGCGCGTCGCCTGGAGCACGGGCACGAGCCCGAAGAGAAGCGGCGTGAGTGCGCAGATCAACAGCGTGAAGGCGACCGCGCGCCAGTCGAGCGCGATATCGGTGACCCGCGGCAGCTCGGCCGGCGCCGCCGCTCGCAGCAACCGAACGGTGATCCACGCCAGCCCCAATCCGATGGCGCCGCTCGCCGCGGCGAGCCAGGCGCTCTCAGCGAGCAACTGTCGTGCGATGCGGCGCGCGTCGGCGCCGAGCGCCGCTCGCACGGCGAACTCGCGCGCGCGAATGCTCCCGCGCACCAGCGAAAGATTCGCGACGTTCGCGCAGGCGATGAGCAACAGCATTGCCACGGCGGCGGCCAACAGTACGAGCGACGGACGAATCGTGCTGGTTGCTTCGTCGGTCAACGGTGTGAACTCGGGCGACAGACCGACGTCCTCTTTGTACTCCGTCGCCAATCGCCGCGTGACCAGCGCGAGCTGCGACTGCGCGCGCTCCAGCGACGCTTCCGGCGCGAGCCGCGCGACGAAGCGATTGTCCGCGCGCCAGTCGCGATTCGCGAGCGCGGGCGTCTGCGCGAGCATCGGCTCGAGCGGCGTCCAGGCCTGCGCCCACTCCGGATAGCGATAGCTCGGGGGCATGACGCCGATCACGGTGAACGCGCCGCGATCGGTGTCGAGTGTTTGGCCGATGGCGCGCGGATCGCCGGCGAATCGCTTGCGCCACAGATCGTAGCCCAGCACCAGGACGTGGGCGCTCCCCGAGTGCATCTCATCGGCCGATGGAAGACGGCCAAGGAGCGGAATAGCTCCCATCGCAGGAAAGAAATCGCCGGAGGTGTAGGCAACGGTTGAATTCGTCGCGCCTTCGCGCCCGCGCAGCCGCAGCCCGACACCGTACGCGAACGCCATCAGCGGAATCGAGGATGGCTTCTGTGCCCGCCAATCGCGGAACTCCTGATATGAAACCGCCAGCCGGTCGCCCGTCGCGCCACGCGCCGCGACGGAGACCAGCCGCTCCGCATTCGGATACGGCAGCGGCTTGAGCAGCACGCCGTCGATGACGGAGAAGAGTGCTGAGTTGGCGCCGATGCCCAATGAGAGCGCGCCGACAGCGACAATCGTGAAGACCGGCGCGCGAAGGAGTGAGCGTAGCGCCGTCATGGTGAGTTTCGGGACACGGGCATTTCACCAAGATGATTGAGGGAGCTCGTCGTTTTCGCACTGTTCCGCAGGAAGCGCGCACGCCAATTCTCTCCGCGCGCGATGTGCGTCATGAAATTCTGAAGAGTGGTGGTCGCGTCATCACTCGTCACAGCATTCGCCGCTCGCGAAACGCGAGATGACGGCGCGTTGGCGGCGCGTCGACGCGCGCGTGTGGGGGCGCGTTTATGGCACCTGCTTCTTCACCACCGTCACGGTAATCGAAGACGGATACTGCTTCGAGTGGTGCACGACGTTGTGCGCCACCAGACCCTCTTTCTCGTCGTAGTTCTTCCCGCCGGTGTTCAGGTTGCGATCGAAGCGCGGAAAGTTGCTGCTCGAAACCTCGATCCGAATACGGTGGCCCGCCTCGAACAGGTTGCTCGTCGTCATCGGCTGCAGCGCGACCTTGTACACCTTGCCGGGCTCCATCATCGCGATGGGCTTGTCGTAGCCGTCGCGATAGCGCACGCGCTGAATCGTCTCGTCGAGGTTGTACGCTTTGCCGTCCGGATAGACGTCGATGAATTTCACCGTGAAGTCGGTGTCCTTCCGGTCCGACGAGACATAGAGCGTCACCGAGATCGGCCCGCTCACCTCGGTGGTCTCCTTCAGCGGCTCGCTCGTGTAGACGAGAATGTCCGGCCGTGATTCCATCTTACGCTGATCGAAGGCGCCGCCCTGCACCGCGTTGCCGGTGCAGCAGACGTTGCCGCCGTACGACGGCACGGGATGCATCGGGTCGTACGCAAAGTTGTCCGGCTTGTCCGTCGCCATGGGCGCCATCGTCAACGCGCCGTCGCCGTCCATCGTGTTCGCCTTGCCGCCGCTCCCGAGGAAGAACGTCATCGGCTGTGCGCCGCGTGGCGGCCAGCTGTCCGTCGTCTGCCACCTGTTCAGGCCCATCGTGTAGTAGCGCACCTTGGGCATCGTATCGAGCAGATGATTGTCTTCGCCCTTGAGGAAATGATCGAACCAACCGTAAGTCAGCGCGTTGTAGTCGAGCCGCGCGTCACCGACGTTGCGCTCCCCTACCACCGTGCTCTCGGTCGCGCGCGTGTACGAGCAGTGCAGCGTCGGTGCGATGACCGCGTACTGCTGGTTCGCGATCTCGGGACGCGCGGTCTTTCTCACTTGGTTGTAGACGGCGAGGTTCGGCCCGACCGACACATCGTACCACGACATGAACCACAATCCCGGCACGTTGATGATCATGTCGTCGTGGTACAACCCGCCGCGATACCACGCCGGATCGTTCGGTGCGCGCTTGATCATCGCGCCGCCCGTCGCGACCGGCATCGAATCGGCGAAGATGCCGTGCGGCCCATTCACGTTCGAGATGATGTCCATCTCCGGGAGATGCTCGAGCGCCTTGGACCAATCGACCGGCGGCGACTGCTGCGCCAGGTCGAAGGACATCGAAGCGTTGATAAGATCCGCTTGCGAGGTATTCGCCGGGAACATCGGCCGCACCTGATTCTGCTCGCCGTTGAGCCATGCGATGAACAGCATCTGCACCGCGCCGCCGCGGTACCAGTTGCCCTGTTCGTAGTACGGCCCGACCCGCCCGACGCCCGCGCCGAAACCCTGCGGAATCATCGCCGCGTACGCCGGATTCCCGAGCGCGGCGACGCCCATCTGCCACTCCGCGGTCGACGAGCATCCGATCGTGCCGACCTTTCCGTTCGACCACGGCTGCGACGCCATCCACTTGATCGCGTCATCGCCGTCGGTCCTGGGCGCTCCGAGAATGTCGTAGTTGCCCTCGGAGAAGAAATGGCCGCGCTCGTTCTGCTCGACGTAGGCGTAGCCGCGCTTCACCGCGTCGAGCACCGTCGTCATGTCGCGGGGCGCGCCGTTGCGGACATCCCAATAGTTGAAGTTGTACGGCGTCCGGCTGAAGATGACGGGCACCTTCTTCGACGTGTCCTTCGGCCGGTAGACATCGGTCGCGAGCCGTACGCCGTCGCGCATCGGCATCATCACCTTGCGATCGATGATCGCGATCGCTTCCAGCGCTTTTTCGGTCGAATCACGCTGGGCTCTGAGCTGCTCGATCGGTACTTGTGTCCGCTGCGCGCCAAGCGACCCGGCGAAGGCGGTAACTCCGGCCACAGAAAAAATCAGGTGGCGAAGGGTGCTGGACATGAGGCGCTCCGAGGTTGGGAATGCGGATGTCGAAGCCTCATCATTCTGGGCCGACTCGGCAAGCCCAACACTCGGGCCCCATCCGCAGCATCGTTGCGAACCCTTGGCCTAGAGGCCAGTCGATGCCGGGATGACCCGCAAATGAAAAACGCCCCGCAGCAAGTGCGAGGCGTTCCCTGTCGATCACTCCGCCGCGATCAGCTCACCAGCAGCACCATTCCAGCCGTCACCAGTCCGACCATCGCCGCGCCGGCGCAAGCGAACCGCGCCGCCTTTTGGCTGGGCTTCGTCAGCACGCCGAGGCAAATGAACATCGCAGCTTGATTCAGCGCGGCGACGCCGAGACTCTGGTTCGGTGACGTCTCCGCCGCATGCTGCGCCCAACGCGCCAACCAGATCAACGACAGACTGCCGCTTGCCATCGCCATCGAGCTCCACAGGAAACGGCGCGTCAGCTCGCCCGCGTTGTCGGTCACCGCGGCCAGGCTCTCGCTCGCCGACATCGGGACCTGACCCGTGCGGTAGCGAGCAAACGATCCCGAAGGGTCCGGCACGTGGAGTGAGTGTGACATTGGGCGCTGCTCCGTCTGAGGAAGCGGTAGTGAAGCCATTCCATCGCGACCTCCCTTCGGCCGCATGTAACGAGTATCGCTGGGGGGATGGCGAGACTCAACGGGAGCCCTCACGGGGTTGTCCCCAACTATCACTTTTCCGGCAGGCGTCGGCTTATCGCCGATCGCGGGGTGATCAGCGCGAGGGCAAAGCGAGAGTAAAGGTCGATCCGGCGCCCAGCGCGCTCTCCACGGTGAGGTTGCCACCCATCGATCTGGCCAGCGTTCGGCTAATGGCCAGACCAAGGCCAACCCCCTGATGCTCGCGCGTGAGCGGGCGGTCGATCTGCACGAACGCCTCGAAGATCTCCTCCAAACGCTCCGGCTCGATCCCTCGGCCCGTATCGGTCACCGCGATGCGAACCGCGTCGCCCTCCGTCAGCCAGTGGATTGTGATGCGGCCGCCGTCGGCGGTGAACTTGATCGCGTTCGACAGCAGGTTCACCAGGATCTGTTGGAGCCGTTCGGGGTCCGCGATCGCCGTGACCTCGGCCGGGTCGACCGCGCGGGTGTAGTCGAGTGATTTGCCCTGGAGTTGAGGCAGCACGAGCGCGAGCGCGGCGTCCACGGCCTCGTCGATGCGGACCCGCATCGGATTCAGCGCGACGCGGCCGGCCTCGAGCCGCGCGAAATCGAGCACGTCATTGATCAGCCCGGCGAGATGGCGCTCCGCTCGCTGAATGCGCACGAGATCGACACGCTGCGGCTCGGTAATCGGCCCACGCACGCCCATCTCGATCAGCTGCACGTATCCGCGAATCGCGTTCAACGGCGTGCGCAGCTCGTGACTCATCACCGCGAGAAACTCGCTCTTGGTGCGATTCGCCTCTTCCGCCGCATGGCGCGCCGTGTCCGCGTCCGCGCGTGCGCCTCGCTCGCGCTCGAGGAGTGCCTCGCGCGCCGCGTCCGCCTCGCGCACCTCGCGCGCGCTGCGAATTACCAGAAGGGTGATCGTCGCGCCGGCCGCCATCACGAAGAGGGCGACGCCCGTCTCGCGCCCGAATAGTTCCGCGCGCCGGCCCACAAGCCAGAGCCAGCCGAATAGCAGCGGCGCGAGAACGGCGCCTGGAAGCAGCCGCCGGGTCATCACGGCGCCGGCATCGTTGCCGCGAAGCAAACGCGCAACGCCGTGGTCCGACATCGCCGACAGCACCCCCGCGCTGAGCATCGTGAAGTTGAGCGCGGTGAGCAGCGCCATCCCGGCGGCGACATCGAAAGTGTAAAGCTGCCGCACGCCGTACGCGTAGCCGACCAGAGCGAGGAGCGCGATCATGAACGCCATCATCGCAATAGCGTCGGCCAACTTGCGCAGCGATACGCCGCGCGAGCGCATAGCCAGCAGCGAAAACCCGAGCAACGTGAAGTTGATCGCCGAGTTCACCGCCATGCGCCCAGGCGGCAGATATGGATATCGACGCACATCGGCGGCGAAGAGGAGGAGATCGATGCCGAAATCCTTGCCGGTCAAGCGCTCGATGAGCGACGCTGCGCCGAGCGCAAACACCACCGCCGCTAGGAGGCGTGCGATGAGAACGCGCCGCGGTAACGTGGCATCGCCGGCGTCGATGTCGCGGTGCTGGAGCACGAGCGATGCGCCCGCCAGCGTGAACCCGAGGGCCGTGTTCGGGATCATCACGATCAATCCCGGCAAGATCGCCTTCAGCTCCTCGACATCGATCGTCCAACCGAGCAGCACCATCACACCGACGACCACCACGACGATACCGGTGGCGGCGCTTACTCGCTCGAACGTCAGCGGCGGGGCGCCGCGCATTGCTACAGTCATCGCGTCGGACAAAGTAGGGTGAGTGTCTTGACTCAGCCAGCCGTTAGTGCTTGCTCATCGTTCGAGGCCGTCCCAACATCTCCGGTCGATTTGCCAGGAGCGTCCAGTGAGATCCGCCATCCTTACGCGTACGCGCGCCGCGCTCGGCACGCTGCTCTTTTTTTCCATCATCCGAGCCGGCGCGCTGCTGGCACAATCGGCATCGGGCGACGCTCGAGCCAAACCGGCGTACCGGGCACGGACTCCCGTGATGCCCGACTCGAGCGAACAGGCCACGCCCCAAGCGCCACCGGTGCTTCCCGCGCTCGACAGCGTGCGCGTGATCGCTGTTCATCTGGTGAGCGACTCTCCGAAGTCCGGTCCGGTCCGCGCCGGCATGGGCGACATCATCGTTCTCGAGGTCAAAGGATTGCGCGACCTCATCAATCGCGCAAAGTGCATGAGCGATGATGAGCGGCACGTCGGTGCGTGCACGCCCACTCGGCTCGTACTTTTTCTCGACGGTCGCGAGATCAAGGATCTCGCTCCGGAATCGGGTGCGCCGCAGGCGGGGCGACGTGACGGCACGGTGCAATTCCACTTGTCGCGCAGCCCGTTGTCCGACGAAGCCTGGGCCGACCTGCTCGGCTCTCCCTCGATTCGCGGTGAAGAGTTCTGGTTTCGCCCGACGCGCGTCAGTGTCGGACTCGAGAACGGCTTCGCGCTCGACAGCGACATCCCTCCCGCGGACTTCCAGCTCATCCGCATTCGCCAGATGCGGTTCTGGCTCGCCTCGATCGGGTTGCTCGCGATCATGATCTTCTTCGTGATGCACAGTCGCAACACGAATCTCCTGCGCGACAGTGGCCAGCCGGCGGCGGCGCCGCCAATCGATCCGGCGCTGCCGCTTCGCGCTCGCCTGAAGATGAAGCGCAAGATGCTCAAACCGTACAGCCTCTCACGTGTGCAGATGGCGTACTGGTTTTTTCTCGTGGTCGCGTCGTTCATGTTCATCTGGCTCGTCACCGGGTCGAGCGACACGATCACCGGATCCGTGCTCGCGCTGATCGGGATCAGCGCCGGCACTTTCCTTGGGGCGACGGCGATCGACTCCAGTAAGCGCGACGAGGACAACGCCGACATTTCGGGGGAATCTACGAACGGCTTTCTCAACGACATTCTGCACGATGCACACGGGCCGACCTTCCATCGCTTCCAGATGGTCGTGTGGACCCTCGTACTCGGATTCCTTTTCATCGTTTCCGTCTGGGGCCGGCTCTCGATGCCGGAATTCGGCGGTACGATGCTCGGGCTGCTCGGCGTCAGCAGCGGAACGTATCTGGGGTTCAAGCTGCCGGAGAAGACGCCCTAGATCGTTTCAGCTCGTCTGCCAGCGCGCGTAGGTGCCGAGTACGCGGAACGACGCGCTGGCGCTCCTCATCGCGTCGAGCGCCTGCGATGCCCTCACGTCGCCCGCCTCGTGCTCGAACTCCACGTAGTACTGGTATTGCCACGGCTCACGCGTGGGACGCGTGGCGAAGTGGCTCATGCTGAAGCCGTGGGTCGCGAGCGGCTGCAATGTCGCGACGAGCGCACCCGCGCCCTCGCGCACTGTGCAGAGCACCGCGGTCCGCGCGGACGCTCCGATCGCTACGGCCGCGGGCTCCGGCGACACGGCGAGAAAGCGCATCTGCGTGTCGGGCCGATCCTCAATTCGATCCGCCAATACGAGGAGCTCGAAGCGCTCGGCGGCGCGGCGGCTGCCCGCGGCGGCCCGGGTGCGATCGCCGCGCTCCATGACGATGCGAGCGGCGCCGGCGGTGTCCCACGCTGGCTCGGGCGTGATGTCCTTGTGCCGATCGAAAAAGTGTGAGCATTGGGCGAGCATTACCGGGTGGCTCGCCAGGGACCGGAGCGTCGACATCCGCGCGCCGGGCAGCGCGAGCACGCACAGGCGAATCGGCACCACCACTTCGGCGACGACGAGCAGACCATCGTGGAGCGCGAGCAGGTCGTAGGCGTCATTCAATCCGCCCACCAGCGTACTCTCGATCGGGAGCATGCCGTAGTCCACGCGTCCGCACTCCGCCGCGTCCATCACATCTTCGAAAGTCCGCATGGGCACAGGCTCTGCCGCGTCCCCCCAGAGCATTCGCACCGCGTCCTCGCTGAACGCGCCCGGCTCCCCCTGAAATGCGACCCGCGGGGGCGGATCGGCGAGGGCCGCCGGCGAGGGTTGCGGGTCGGGGATCGGACGGGTCGTCAGGGGATTAATGCGGTCCATAACTCACTGTTGCACTTCCGGGCCAGTACGATTAACATCCATCAGCGACACACGCGGGAAACTGCGTGGCACATGTTCCGATGAATTTGGGGCCGGCAGTCGCGAGGTCCCTTTTTTATTGTGCGTCGCTCGGTACACGGCATTCGGCCGTCATCCATTGGAACACCAATATTGTAGTCGGTACGTACGGCATGTCCGCACTCCGACCACAGAACAAATCAGGAGTAGGCTATGCGTACGACCGGCACCGTGAAGTGGTTCAATGATGCGAAGGGCTTCGGCTTCATCACGCCCGAGAATGGACAGAAGGATTGCTTCGTCCATCACTCCGCCATTCAGGGCGGTGGCTTCAAGACTCTCGCCGAAGGCGAGAAGGTCGAGTTCGATATCGTCGAGGGCCAGAAGGGCCCCGCCGCTGAGAACGTCGCCAAGCTCGGCCGCTAACACCGCGGAGTAGCACGGTGCATTGAACGGCCGG